>CAMBZY010000394.1 GCA_945872325.1 Candidatus Kuenenia stuttgartensis
GTGTTTTGGGTCAGTCCGCTGCGGGAGTAGCTGTGCGAGTGCATCCAAGAGAGTGAGAGTACGAGCCCTGTGGCGATCATCGAGACTGCCAGTTTTGAAGGCGATTCGCCTTCCACCATAAACGAGGATAAAACATAAGAGGCTGCAGCTTTGGAAGATGCGGCGATCGGGCCAGCGAATCCGAGGATCACAGAAACCCAGCCTGACACGAACCCGGCAAGTGGTCCAAAGGCGTTCGACAGGATGACGTAATCACCACCACTGGAGGGATTTCTGGCAACTAGTTCCGCTTGGCTCATGGCCCCGCAGATGGCCAGGATTCCGCCGATAATCCAGAGCAACCAGGCCCATTGATGGGACCCTACAGAGGCTACCGTAAAGCCTGATGTGGTTAGGATTCCCGTACCGACCATGCTGGCAAAAACGACAAAAACACTGGTCGTCAGGCCGTAGCCGGAAGTGCCCAGTGTTTTTTCATTCGTTTGATTCACAGGTGTAATGACTTAGGCAGACCTTGGTTTTGTCAGGGCTGGGCCAGAGTCCAGACGTGTGTTTTTCGGGATCGAGTCTGGAGGCAGGGCTTCCAGAGGAGGAGGCTCAGCGGCTTTCGGAGGCGACAGATCCGGAGTGGTCATCGGCTTGGTCGGGCCGGTGGAGGGCTTGGCTGGATCCTTCTGCTTCAGGCCCGGTTCAGCAGAAGATGGTGCAAGTGGATTGACAGCAGGACCTTCGATCGGTTCAGAGATAATTTCTGAAGGAGCTGCCTGAGGACGTGCCCTTAAGGTACCTGGAGCCTGTGCGGTGGCTGGAGGAATGGCGCCTCGGACTTGCACTCCACCGGATACGATGGATGGAGCTTGGGAGACGGTTTCACCGCCAGGAACCTGAATCATGGTTCCGCCCAAGGCTGGATTCACGGCGGTCACGCTCACAGGAATTTCGACTGGAGTTTCCACAACCACTGCCTCAGAGAGTTTTTTCATCAGATTTGAGGCAAGCTGGCGAACCTCGGCGTTAGGGTCATAAATTGCGACCCGTTCGAGGTAGCCAGGGATGGATGGGTCAGGAATCTGGGTCAGGGCGATGACGCAGGCTTTGCGGACATTTTTATTGAGGTCTACTCGAAGCCTGTCGAGAAGTAGGGGAACTGCGCGAGGGTTGCGAAGTTGCCCGAGCGCGAAAGCGGCTTCGCGGCGACGGTCAGGCAGGATGTCGCGGAGTTGGCGAGCCAGCGAGTCGAACACAGGGTCGATGGTTCTGGCCTGAGTCTGGACAACCCGAGTGGTGGTGACCACGCGGCTTGGCGACGTGACGATCGCTGTACCTGGCGAGGAGACATAGACCTGATTAGGGGTGGTGTCAGTGATCGTCTGGACGGTTTCCACAACAGGGGCAAACACACGTTCGATAAATGTTGGCTGCTGTTGCTGTTGAATGATGTAATCCTGTGCGGATACACCACACGGAGCCAGGCCTGAGACCAGCAAGGCTGCCAAGCGAAGAGTTCTGGGGCACATGGTCATGACTCCGTTCATTCCCGAATACGATGGAAGGGACTGATAATTCGATTGAGAATCGAGAAGGATCTCCCTGCCGGTCTGCGAATATCCTTATCGCAGGTCCGGCTGGAGAGTGATTAAAATTACTTGGGCGCCAGAATGGCGGTCATCTTTTTGCCTTCCATGGAAGGCGTCTTTTCGAGTTTCCCGAACGGAGCCAAGGCGGCTATGACTTCGTCCATGACTTTTCTGCCTTCTTCGATGTGGGCCAGTTCACGACCCTTGAAGAGGACATTGACAAGGACTTTATCCTTGCCGTCGAGGAATTCCTTGGCACGCGCAATACGAACACCGATATCGTGGTCGCCCGTTTTTGGACGGACCCGAATTTCTTTCAGTTGCGTTTGATGCTGTTTCTGCTTCGCAACTTTTTTCTTCTGGTCGTATTTGAACTTGCCGTAGTCCATGATCTTACAGACGGGCGGGCGTTCACTGGAGGCAACCTCCACCAAATCCAGTCCAGCCTCTCGAGCCAGTTCCATGGCACGATTCACCGGCATGGCTCCGAGCATTGCGCCTTCCTGATTGATGACGCGAACAGGTGAGATACGAATTTGTTCGTTCACCCGCAGTTGCTTATCACCACCACCGCCGCCACCACGGTCCATTTGACGATCGATGGGCGACTCCTCGCTTCTGTGATTCATACCGACCTTCATCAAAATTTGGATCAGAGTTCCGACACCCGGGCCGCATCATTCTTTCGATGATGCCCAACGACTCGGCTGGAGCCGCCGTAGATCCGACTTGATACACGACTCCAATTGGCTAATCTACGGAATTATTACGTCACGTCAAGACAAACGTGACGGAGTTCTTTATTTTTTCCTCACCAAACCCGCCTTTTCTCTCCCCCTACTTCTCGACAACAACCCTTTTTTTCGGCATACTAACACTCATGACGCACCACTCTCGACCAATTTTGAGAAGATTGGCTTTTCGGTTAGGGAAAACGACGACCTCCCGATGATCGACGGTTTCGGGTTGAAGCAGCCTCTCGACGCCAAAACAGGTTTTTCCGCTACGATTGATCAGGCGGAAGCCCAACTCTTAGAAATCCGTGTGGGGAATATCTCAAATGGAAGCTCCTCAGTCGCAACTGACCGAACGTCTTCGTGAACTGGCCCGAAACCTCTGGTGGACCTGGCAGCCTGAAGTGATCGACCTGTTCAGATCACTCAACCCAGCCCTATGGTCCAGCACCAGACATAACCCGATCGAGTTTCTCCAGCAGATCGATCCTGAAGAACTCCACGCCAAAGCCGATGCCATGGCACTCGATTCACGGGTCGATTACGCCTTCCGGCGCCTGAAAGATTATCTCGCGAATCGCAAAAGCTGGGGCGCCATCTATGCCGCCAGCCTCAGGTCAAGCCCCGTCGCCTACTTCTCCGCCGAATTCGGGCTCCACGAAAGTCTCCCGATCTATTCAGGCGGCCTGGGAGTTCTGGCCGGCGATCACCTGAAAAGCGCCAGCGACCTTGGCATCCCACTTGTCGCCATGGGCCTGCTTTACAGCGAAGGCTACTTCCGTCAGTCGCTCGATATGGATGGGTGGCAAAAAGAAAGCTATCCGCACAACAACACCGATCTCCTACCTATCGAGCCAGCCCTCGACCCTGAAGGCAAGCCGATTCAGATCGCCATTCCGTCACGTAACGGAACCCTTCATGCCAAACTCTGGACAGTCGATGTCGGCCGGACCAAGCTCTTCCTGCTCGATTCCCGCGTTCCCGAAAACAGTGAGTGGGATCAAAGCCTGACCGCCCGACTTTATGGTGGTGACGCCCGCGTGCGGATCCGCCAGGAACTCCTCCTGGGTGTCGGTGGAGTGATGGCCCTGCGTGCCCTTGGGATTCGTCCATCGGTCATCCACCTGAACGAAGGCCATAGCGCGTTTGCCCTTCTGGAAGAAATTCATGGCGAAATGGACTATCAGGGTCAGTCCTTCTGGGACGCTGCCCGTGAGGTCTCTGCCCGAACCGTCTTCACCACCCACACTCCAGTTGCTGCCGGTCACGACCGGTTCTGGGCCGAGCTGGTGGAAGAAAATCTGGGCATCATTCGCGAACATCTTGGTCTCTCATATGAAGATTTCCTTGGCCTTGGACGAGTTCACCCGCACGATCAGGGCGAGCCGTTCTGCATGACCGTTCTGGCCTTGAAACTGGCCCGGCGTGCCAATGGAGTGAGTGCCATTCACGGCGAAGTCTCACGCCAGATGTGGCACCCTCTGTATCAAAACAAACGGCTTGAAGAGGTTCCGATCGGTCACATCACGAACGGAGTTCACGCCGGCACGTGGATCGCTCCACAGATGCAAAGGATGTACGACCTCCACTTGCCAGCCGACTGGCGAGCCAGGATCCGCCATCCGGAAGTCTGGACATCCATTGATACCATCAGT
>CAMBZY010000395.1 GCA_945872325.1 Candidatus Kuenenia stuttgartensis
ACTTCGGCCAACATGCAACTCGACGCGTTCTCGACCATGTGGCTCGGAATGCGCATTCTGATGGGCTATGCCGGCACCTTTCTGGCCACTTATCTGTCGTATCGAACCGCACTTATGCGATCCACACAGTCTGCCACAGGCATCCTTTATATCGCATTGGCCCTGCTCCTGTTTGGCGAATTGACTTCGATGCTGCTGGGCCGAACCTGGGGCATGACTCTGTGACAGGGCACGAGCGAAACGGAGATTCATCAACTCCTGAATTGATAAGGTTTTACGAAGGCCATCTCTCCACATGGCCAGCTTTGATTTGACAATAGACGCAAAACTATCCTGTATAACATGGCTTTTTAGCCATAAGCCGGCGTAAGTTGTTAATGTCATGGGGCTTACGGGGATACGGTCTTGTCAGCCTGGCTATGGCGTTGTTTTGGCCCCAAGCCATTGAGACACGCTTTGCTGCAACGGCGTCGATGACGTCAATATGTCAAACCCTGCGTGACTTCCGAATCACATAAGTCCTGTCGAGCAAAGCTTATTTCTCGATCTTCGTCGTGTCCCGCTTGCCGCGGAACCCATCTGCTCTTCACGTATGACAAGCTGGAAGTGCTTGCCCACCTTGAATCGGTCCCTTCCGTGAAATCTGCCATTGGGATAATGCCTCCGAGATGGTTCCGCCACTCGTACAGCGACGGCCCTTGTGAATTTGATGCAGACGTCCGACTTTCAGAGAATCGCAAACGAAACCATTTTCAGGCAAGATATCTGAGTGTTCTTCTGTACATGTATCGCGTCTTGCTTGTCCTATATCGATTCTCGGAACGGATACATCCTTGGAAGAGCCTGACCCCGAATTACCAATCATTTTGAACCCGACTGATTCACCATTTCGTGATATTTCAGGAGCTTAACCACGCTTTTTTGGCTGTTTTCACACGTTACCACCCAAAAAGAGATCGTTTGTGCACGGATTCTCGCCACTTGGCCTCTTGAAACCTCGTGCTTGTCAGGCAGACGCTTGGCATTTTCGACGAGAAGTTTCGCAATCTCGTTGGCCGTCTATCAAAGACGGACTTCAGAATCTCAGCAGACAAAACTCTTTTGAACCCTGGAATCGATCTTTTTTGTCCTGTTCAGAGACTCTCTCAGCCAGAAATTCAAAGTCAAATAGACCATCGCTAGAGTATGCGCAGGTTCCATTCAATATCCTCCAGGATTGTATTGGTTCTGGCGCCTAATTACACCTCGATGCAAATTTCGCTCCATCCTATGACATGTTCATCTTCCAAGCGTTCAACTTGCGGCCAGAATTATATCGCTTTTGGACTTTGCCATTGGAAATGCATTTCAATTCAGATTCATGCAGGATTTCTACCAATTGCAAGACCAGATAAATCGCCAGGCTCATCATTTAAAAAGCCTTTTATCGCTGAATTTCAACAATTCTCGTGTCATTATCTACTGATAGGTAAATCTTAGCCTTTTTCAGCGAATTTCAATGGCACATAATGAAGTTTGTCTTAATGGTCAAGTGAACCTGAATATCAATGATGTGTCCTCAGACTATTGTCAAAACCGCCTGGTTATAAGATCAACCTCGTTTTGCATGATCGACCAAAACGAAGATCATTGGGCGGAATCGCTTATTGCTGACCAAAGAGCGCGACCAGATCAACTGGTGATGGCACGAATCGATTTTACCGAATGGCTTCAGACCCTGAAACCACTTCGCAGGAAAGTCGCAGAGCATCTCTCACTTGGTGAATCGACCCATTCCACAGCCAGGATCTTCAACATCTCTCCAGGCCGAATTTCACAGATTCGGCGACTTTTAGAACAATCATGGCACAGTTTTCAAATAGAAGAGAGTGAGGATTGATATCAAATCCCACTCAGACAAAGGATTCCGCGATCTCATTGATTTGGGATCGATCACGCCTGTAATTGAGCATCAGAAAGGGGCGGAATATATCCAGCAGTAAAATAAAAATGATTTTGATATTGAGATCTTATCCGGGAGGATTTCAATGGATCTCACGAAAAGATCGGGAGAACCAATTTTAGAGGCTCATTTTCCATTTTTTCGTCAAATCACGGATTATTCCATGATTTCAACGGCGACAGAAAATCCGATTGGAATTGAATCCGCCGAACCGGGCCACCGGGTGGGTGGCCCGGTTCGGGGGCTTATTTTTAGCTATTGGAGAGTACTGAAATCTCGCAATGGATGGAATACAGCCTGCGCGTGTCGTGCAGATTCGGCAATACTTGTAGCCCTCGGGTGATGCTGTCCACGACAATTCAACTCACGCTCTGGCCCAGGTAAGCATGATCTCTTGAGATTCGAGTGCGAACTCTCGGTATGGTTCATCAAACTGGTCGAATGAAATCAATTTGACTGGAAAAGCTCCAGGAAATCTAAATGCAGCCGAATATCACCGGCGAAAATATGAATGACACTTTCACCATTCCACGGAGTATCTGGAACGAGCTCTCAACGGGCAATACCGATCCAGGGTCACCCAACTACCTAATATTCCAAGCATTAGAACGATCTGATCAAGTCGTTGACTGGATCCAAAAATGTCTGCACTCTCAAGGCTGATGGGCAAGACCTTGAACAGTCTTGCCCATTCTCATAGTGGATGGTTAAGTTTTATGATGGCCCATAAAGGTTGGATTCAACCTCTGTGCCATCCATCCACGGCTCAATTCATGACTGGCAACCGCCTGCGTGGGATTGATACGGAGGATGAATTTGACATGGCATGCGAATGCGTCATCTTAGGCATGGCCATGGGCATTTTTTTCTGCTCAGAGCTAGATCTGACCAGTTTGCCAGAGGATCCTTTGATCACTTTGTAGGTTTCAGAACTCATGATACTGGTCAATTGAATATTGACTGTTGGAGCTTTCCCGAACGGATCAGATCCTTCTGTGCTGATATCCATCCCGCCTGCCACATAATCTGTTGAAGTCCACAACACTTTTTTGGCCTTAAGGTCGATCGCCGAGATGCGACCTGAGTAGTGTTTGGACGGAGCCAGAATGTATTCCAGATTTGAATCGCCTGAAATATTGGCTGTCGTGACTGTAAAGCCCTTGCGAAGGAACGATGACACCAGCCCGCTCATTCGAGTGGATTGACCTGTGCGTCCGTCCACAAAGTAGGCTGTTGGACTTCCAGTTTTGGGAATCAGGATGTAGTCGGTGGTGCGATCATTATTGAAATCGATCGTGGATACACTGAATCCACCGCGATACGATTTCGGCATGACCTGTGTCTTCCAAAGAACTTCCTGATTATCTTTACGAGTCGCGCTGATGCTATTGGAAGAGATTACAACTTTGGTTTCGATTGGCATCAGGATCAGATTGAGATTACCATTCACTGCCCTTCCGCCAATAAATTGAACCATATCGGATTTCAAAGTGCTCGGATCGAATGCAGAGCTGTTTCCAGATGATCTCGAGCCTTTCGAAGCCAATTCATATGTCGGAATTGAAATAAGCTGGACATAGCCTATTCCTGAGTAGCTTGTGGCAAACTGATACCGACCTTTTTGATCTGTTGTCGCCGTGGAAATCAGGCGACCGTCTTCACCATGCAATTCGACATTCAATCCTGGTAGAAGATTGGACGGTTTGGCAACAGGCAAGGCTTTTTGATTGATTGTTCCAGATGACTGATAAAGCCCGCCAATACTCTGAGCACCAGCTGTGGAATTTGCTGTGAACGCGGTTTGGCCACCATTATGGTAGTAATTTGAACAAGAATACGGATATGCACCCTGTGAGCCAGAACTACCAGTAGATCCTGAACCTGCGGTACATGTTGTAAGAGCGCCTTTGACAGAAGCACCACCTCCGCCACTCCCACCTGAACCTCCGTTCCCTGGATAATTTGTATTACCATACATAACTGAGGTGTTTGGACAATTTAATGTCCCACCTGATT
>CAMBZY010000396.1 GCA_945872325.1 Candidatus Kuenenia stuttgartensis
ACACCCGCCGTCTGATACCACTTCGGGCGGAGCGGCCTGGGCAGCAGGTGGTGGTTGATCCAGAGTAATTGAAAGGCTGTTACGCCTAAGGCCAGATTATTGAAATTGGCGATGAAATCGGTCATCAGCTTGGGCGCGTTGCTGAAGAAATAGGCGCAGATGAACGACCAGGTCACGTAAAAGCCGAGGATGGTGTAGTAGAGATACTTAACCTGATGCGGCTTCATCGTGTTACGCACACGTTGATTGGCTGTCCAGATGGAATCTGTCCAGCGGCGGCTGAAGTCGTCCACAATCGACATCTGGCTGGGCAGCATTACCATCAGGCCTGTGAAGAGAGCGACAATCCAGAGAACCTTGGCCACTGGCTCCATAAAACCTGCATGGCGCAAGCCATCGGCCGTGATGATGGCCTGAGCCACTCCAGCCTGTTCGGGGGTAATGGTGGAATATTGGACAAACTGCATGGATAAAAGGGCGGGCAGGGCCATGCCCATGAAGCAACCGGGCATCCAGACAATCACCTGATCGGTCAGGATATATCGCCACCAGACCTTCCAACGACGCATGTTTTCATCCGTCAATGGAAAGACTTTCCCGACATGGCTTAATGTCACACTCGTCCCACCAATCGCGCTCGGAATGGCGCCCACCTTGGCCCCCATGCCCCAGCCTTTATCGCGCACGAAGTTGGAGTAAGTGGAATTTGCCAGCCCTCCGCCGCCAGCGTATCCGGCAAATGCGCCCAGCATGATAAAGCTGGTGGTGGCGATCACAGGCCATTGGCCCGTCTCCCAGCGTTCCCCTATAGCGTTTACAACCTTTTCGCCACCTTTGCCATCACTTACAGGCACGTTGCCGAATTTGACGAACCCGCTGAAGACATTCCACCAGTTGGCTGGGCTGACGCAGGTCAATCCAAGGATCAGGCAGAAGCCGAGCACGATCACCACCTTGGCGGTCATGATGGCCTGAAGCATGTTGTAAACCTTTCGGCCAACGAGAATTGGCAGAGAGACGGCAAACAGGCAGCCGTATGCCAGAGGCGTAATCAGCCAGCGGTCTTCCATTGTGGGTGGCCTATCGAGGATCAACGAGGCGATCATCGCCGCCCCATGTGTGGATAAACCCGGCACCAGCGCCGATGAATTCAGGACCAGCATCAGGACCACCCAGAACATCGGGCCTGGCTTGCATCGCATGAAGCCGGTAAAAACGGGCTCGCCACAATAAAGGGCGTATCGGCCGCACTCCACGTTGTAGAAGACCTGAAGGATGATCGCGATAGTGGCAAGCCACATCAGGCCCCCGCCATATTTGGCTGTGACGGATGGCCCCAGCAGCCATTCTCCACCGCCGATCTGAATGCCCATCATCACAATTCCAGGGCCAATGAATCGGGTCCATCGGCGCCAGCTTATCGGGTCGGGCTCGGGCAGGTCAGCCGTTGTCCATGGCGGAATCTGGTTGGTCGAAGCTCGGTTTTTTTCAGTGTTCATGGGAGAGATTTGCCAACCTTCAGAATCGGACAACCGCAATGCGTTCAGAACCTTGACTTGATTGGATCAATCCAGCACGAGTGCAATCGCCCGGCCTGGCCCACCGTGACAGTCACGAATTTTGAGGGCTGCAAACAGGAAATAGACGTCCTTGCCCTGGGGCAAGCCGCCCAGATTGTTGAGAAACTCGACACCGACCATCTCGTGGCTTCCCATGGCCCAATAAGTCATCAAGGCCCGTTTCGGATCGACCCCTCCAAGGTCGGGGGCATCTGTTGCAACACATCGAACCCCTTTGCTTTTCAGGTAAGTCACAGCTTCAGGGCCGACAGCAGGCCAGCCTTCGCTTTTGCCTGATAGGGGATCAACCCAAGTGGCTTTGTCATCGGGCGTGGGCTTCAGGTGGGTGTCCAAATGGCCGGTCCGGAAGATCACCACCTGGCCTGGCTTGATCTGGCCATGAGCCTTCTCGTCGGCTTCGATCAAGGCTTTGGTGATTTCTGGAGAGTTCGGCCAGGACTTTTTATCTGTTGTGCCCACAAGTTTGCGGGTGTCGATCACCCGGGCCTGGCCAGATGTCCAATCCAGTGGGACTTGTTCAGTGGTCATCGCCGATGTTCCGCGAGCCCCGAATTTCAGTTCGTATTCCTTCAGCCAGCCAGCAACTTCCGCTGAATATTGCACCTGCTCTCCTGGCTTGGGCAGGGCATAGGATGGAGGAACCAGGTGGGTCCCGGCCATGCTGTCCATCATGTGGGCGTGGTGCCACATGTCGAGATATTCGCTGTAGAGAAAATCGATTTTTAGATAGACTTGTCGGTGTTGGCCTGCCAGGCTTCCGGGCGATGTCAATGGGAGTCGGGGCGAGAGAACTGGCGACAAATCTACGGCTTTCTTCTGCTTGCAGGCTTCAATCAGTTTGGCAGGAAGTGTCCCACCAACCACTGAAAAAGCTCGCCCTTCGCCATAAGGGCCATTTTCATGCTTCGGACCGATCATGCAGTAAAACGCGCCTGTGGGGGGCAGGGCGGCCAGATTGGTGGCACTTTCTGTCCAGATCATGCCATATTTCAGGCCTGCAAAGTGGGTGTCTTCGGCCATGTCGGGCATGGGGCCCATGCTGGCGCTGTCTGTGCCGAGGGTCATCACTCCACGCTTGCCGAGTAATTCCATACAGGCGGGGTCAGGGTCCGGGTATCCGGGCGCTTTGCGATCCACCACATCTGCAATAAAACGGCGGCCCGCTGGTAGGGGGAGATAGTATTTGTCGGAATAATCGCTGCGAAAAAGCACCACATCGCCGAATCTGACCCGTCGATGTGTGTTTTCAAACCGTTCCACATGCTCGGCTTTGACCAAAGGGCTAAAGCCTGGCTCGGCTTTGTCGAGCAAGTCGCGGGTGTCGACCACGCAAGCCTCACCGCCAAATTGCCAGGCCTCGATCTTGTCCGTATACGCCAGCCCAAGAGGGCCTGATTTTGGCCGATTCAGATCCGGCCTGGCCACGGAGTGAGGTGGAACGTCGAGCTGGGTGCCGGTGTTGCCATCAATCAGAAGGACGTCCACGTTATAGGCTGACCGTGGCCCGATCCGCTCCTGATGCGTGATCTGGAACTTGGGGAATGGTGCGGTCGGCCAGGTGCTTGGATAATCCGGAGCAATCAGCAGCGAATGGTCGATGAATTTCGAGGTGCCGGGGGTGTTCTCCTGAGCCTCAATTTTCATGCAAATGGGCCATACCAGAAGTATTGCCGAGAGATTCAGAATCCTCATTCTGCGCATCATCAGTGATTCACCTTTCATTCGCTGCCAATGGTTCATGGAGGGAGAGTGAGAACCAGGAAATCAGGCTGATTCCTCAATCACAGGATTGGTGAGCGACCCAATGCCGTCGATTTCAATCGTGACCGTGTCGCCATGCTGCAGGAATACCGGTGGCTTGCGGGCCCCGCCCACTCCGTGCGGTGTGCCTGTCAAAATGACTGTGCCGGCCGCCAGCTTGGTGCTTCCGCTCAGGAATTCAATCAGTGTGGGAACATCGAAAATCATGTCGTTCGTGTTCCAGTCCTGCATGGTTTGACCGTTGAGAACGGTCCGGATCCCAAGCGAGTTGGGGTCAGGAATTTCGTCGGCTGTGACCAAAACCGGTCCCAGTGGGCAGAATGTGGCAAATGTCTTGCCCCGGCACCACTGTGTTCCGCCATATTTCATCTGCCAGTCACGCGCACTCACGTCGTTGGCGCATGTGTAGCCCAAGACATAGCTTAAGGCGTCGGCGCGGGAAACGTTGTGGCACTCTTTGCCAATCACCACGGCCAGTTCGCATTCATAATCCACAGAGTCGCTCTTGAGCTTTCTTGGGAGAACGATCGGGTCGCCGGGGTTCTGTAATGTCCCACTATTCTTCATGAAAACGACGGGGAATTCAGGGATCGGCTGGCCGCCTTCCGCGGCATG
>CAMBZY010000397.1 GCA_945872325.1 Candidatus Kuenenia stuttgartensis
ATTCGCAACAGGTGGGAAGATTTTGTTGGGAAAATCGGGATGAGGCTTGGAACGGTCGTGGCTGGTTATCCACCGAAATCTTTTAGCCCTTCCGGCGAGATGGTCTGTGAAGTCCCATTAGCGTTCGACAAAATGGCCGAGCAATTCACCCTGCCCGAAAATATCAGCAAAATTGAAGATGCGAGTAAATCCATCTGGGCTAAGCCAATGGGCCTGCAAGTGGTGGTGACAGACAGGGCTGAAAGTGTCTCAAAAACGGAATCGGAAAAGGCCTCAAAGTGGCTTTCCATCGAGCAGGAACCTGTGATCAAGACACTTGTCGACATGTTCCAGGCTCGCCGATTCTGGATCGATCAAGATTGATTCAGGATCGAATTTATCTAACCGGTCTCGACGCTAGCCCCGGTTGATTCTGTTTTATCTAGCCGGACTTGGCGCTAGCCCCGGTTGATTTGGTTTTATCTAGCCGGACTTGGCGCTAGCCCCGGTTGGGCGATAGAGCAGAGTTACGGATTCGCAATCAAACAAGTCATAGAAATCACATGCTTTTGATGAAATAGCGGAATTTATTTGCGCATTATACTTATTCTAAAGCTGTTTTTAAAAATCGAATTTTATGTCAGATTTTAAAATATTGATTGACATCGACCGCCAATTCATCTCTAATCGTTCATTCGTCCCCTAACGTATCTTTGTAGATTCTCTTGCCAGACAGAAATGCTTGATCGATCGATCGATCGATCGGTCTCTCGACTGAACAGCACAGTTCGAGCTCTGTTGCAAATCGACAAACAAGATTCAAATCCCTGCGAATCAAGATCCTTGTGATCGTTTCAGGAATCCTGAAAAAGCTGCCCCTCATAGATTAGGCAATGCTTTTGAGGATCGCATTTCAGCATATCACTCAATAGTTTTCATCCGGACCGGGGTGGATTCAATCGCATGTGAGGGCTTTCTCCTTAGATTTCAGGAGAAAAGCTAGCGGTGTTCGAGATCTAATCTGCCTCAAAAATACTCCAGAAGGTCCAAACTATGATTTGTAAGATTAAAAACCGTCGTTCAGGGTTCACTCTGATCGAACTCCTTGTGGTAATTGCGATTATCGCCGTACTGATTTCCTTACTGCTTCCTGCAGTACAATCGGCACGTGAAGCAGCCCGTCGTGCCCAGTGCATAAATAATCTGAAGCAACTCGGCCTGGCGGCCCACAACTACGAAAGCACCAACAGTTCGTTCCCGATGGGTGATGCCCCTGGTCGCGATGTTGGTGGCGGATTGATGCGCCAGAACTGGGGTGCATTCGTCGCAATGGCTCAATTCATTGAGCAGGGCAACGTCTTTAATATGATCAATCAGTCGATTGGGATTTACTACGCCGCAAACTCGACAGCCTCCGGCATCGGCCTTGCTGCACTCTGGTGTCCCTCGGACGGCGAAGTCTCAAGCACAAAATATCCAGGTGCCTTTGGAGACGGCTGGGACGATTCACCGATCCCAATGCGATACAGCTCTTATGCTGGCAACGGTGGTCCTCACCCGGTTCGGACATGGGAAATGCCGGCTGGGAGTTCACCTTCCACATGGAACAAAGGGATGTTTTTCCACAACGGAAACCCTGGAACTGGCGTGATTCAACCACCCATTCGTATGCAACAGATCACCGACGGCACATCCAATACCTTGATGTTCCTCGAAAGCAGCTATACAAAAGCGGCTGCCAATGACAGGAAATTTGGTGGAGATGGATATGGTCCAAAGTGGTGGACTGCCGGTGGAAATGGCGACACGATGGTGGCCACAGGCTTTGCCCCGAATTACTTCAAAGGATTTGCCAGTGGATCGAACTATTGCCGTGGCGATAATTTCCCTTCCACTGCAAACTCGTACCATCCAGGCGGAGTGAATTCCTGTTTTGCAGATGGATCCGTCCGCTTTATCAAGGATTCTGTCCAAAGCTGGGCTGCACCTCCGACTTCCATGGTCGCTGTTGGCCGCACAGGATATACGATCATCTCGCCTTACGGTGTCTGGCAGGCTCTATCCACCGTCAACGGTGGCGAAGTGATCTCAGCCGACGCTTATTGATCCATCTCGATTCCTGAAAACGAGGATTATTCCTCTAAATTCAACAAAAAACACACCAGGCGCATTGCTTGGCGTGTTTTCTTTTGTTTTGATATTGATCATACTGATAGGCTGAGGCATTCCAACCCCGGCCATCAGAGCAAGACACGACGACACCCCTGACATGCAAACCTCCTCAAGATTCAGAATCGTTCAGCGATGTGCCTTGATTCTCCTGCTCTTCGGGATGATTTTGGCATTCGGCTGGAATTCCGATTCTCAAGTCCTGAGATTTATCGAAAAAAAACGTGAAAAAGCGGCAAATGTCGCTAAAGGCAATGACCTTGCGCTCGCCCAGTCGATTCTCAAAGAAATTCTCAGCACCTCTCCATCCGTCTATTTTTCCAAATCAAACCGACTGGATTTACTCGACCAGTCTCGACTCGATCTGGCACAAATCCAGATCCGCCAAGGTCAGTTGCCAGCGGCCAGAAAAAATCTCGATCAGATTCAATCGCCTGCCCAACGTCCCAAAGCCGAGCAAAAGCTCAATGAACTCGACGATATTCTGAAGCTGGCAGAAGCCGATCAATTCGTAGCAACTGGTCGGTGGGCGGATGCCGAAAAGCTGTATGACAAGCATTTGAATCTCACCCGGGAATCGCTGCCACATCGTTTACTGTTCCATAAAATCCTGATCCGTCAGGGAAGAACCGAAAAAGCACGTCAAATTTATTTCGACGGAGTATTTGCTCTGGAACATCCAGAGGACGGACTCGCCTCCGTCTGGGTCATGGACGTCGAAGAACCTGTGATTGGCGATTGGACAGCCTCCGTAGAACAAGCCGCCAGCCTATCGCCTGAAGACCCTCGCGTGCAACTGGCTCAGGCTTTCCTAAATCGCTCCGCTGGGCGGTTTCAAGAGGCCCATAAAACTCTTGAACCGTTAATGGCACAGTTTCCTGCAGATCACTCTGTTCTGAATGAATCGTTGCAACTGGCCATGGCTGAAGGTGATCTTTTAAAAGCATTTGAATTTTCCAGGCTGCTGACATTCACAAAAACCGAAGCCAATCGAACGGCCGCCTGGCTCTTTCAAAAGTCCGATTTCATCGCTGATGAAACAAGTTGTCTGAAAACAATTATCGAAATCAATCCGTCGGATCGACCCGCTCTGTCGAGACTATCCGAAATCTTGGCAAGTGCGAATCAGCCTCAGGAAGCCGCTTTATATCAGAAGCTGAAGCGTGAAGCGGAAGTGCGACGGTCAGATTATTCCAAGCTCTGTCGAAAATCATCGCCATTAAAGCCTGAAATTGCTAAAGCCTTATCAGCCATGGCCAAACAGCTTGGACTCCTGCTGGACGCCTGGGCCTGGCAGATACTGGGGCAGGGCAAGGCTCTCCAATACTCCGAACAGCCTCCCAATGAATTGAAATTGTTAACAGACTGGGTCCCTCTGAATTCAATAGAATCCTCGTTGAAAAAATCAGAGATCGCAAAACTTGCCCCAAAACCTGAATCAGCTCCGATTGTATTTGAAGATATTGCCGAGAAATCAGGTCTGGCCGCATTCGTTCATCAGAATGGTGGTTCCTCCACCAAGTTGATCCCTCCCCTGAGCACCGCGGGCGGAGTAGGATTGATTGATTATGACAACGACGGATTCCTAGACGTTTATGCCATCCAGTCCGGCCAATATCCACCCGATCCAGCCAACCCGCATGGTGGAGACAAATTATTCCGAAACCTTGGCAACGGTACTTTTACAGACGTGACATCCAAGTCAGGCCTCGATCAATTCGCCCGAGGATTTGGCCATGGAGTAGCTGTTGGGGATATTGACAACGACGGCTTCAGCGATAT
>CAMBZY010000398.1 GCA_945872325.1 Candidatus Kuenenia stuttgartensis
CTGGCGGATGGAGTACCTTCCCCTGAGATCGCATTCAGTTCAAGCACACCCAGTTGCGATGAATCGCCTTGGAGCGGCAGGTTCTGAGATCCTAACGTCTTATTCCTAGATCGGTTACGAATCTGGTTTACAGCCAGGTTGTGGGCGATGGTAAATATCCATGTGCTCAGCAAACATTCCGGTCGATATGCTTTTCGAGCCTTGAAGACGCGTAAAAATAGCTCTTGAGTCAGGTCTTCCGCTTCCTCCCGACACCCCACCATTTGGTGGATCACCTGATAGGCTCGCTTCTGATAAAGCCTGACCAGTTCTTCAAATGCGCCTGAAACGTCGGCTTGAACTGCGGCCATGACCTCTTTTTCGGCCAGATCCGCCAGGATTCGGTTCTGATTGGTGTTCTGGTCGTGCATCACCAACAGCCTTTTTTACGTAATAGACCGTTATCAATTCAGCACTTGAAGCGATTTTTTGTCCATCTGGCGCCGCAATTGACCACAGGCTGCGTCAATGTCGCGCCCTCTGCGTTTGCGGATCGTGACGCTGACTCCACCGTTTTTGACCTGGTCTCGAAAAGCCATCACATTCGGCATCCCAGGTCCTTTCCAGGGAAGCTCTTCCACTGGATTATAGGGAATCAGATTGACGTGCGCTTTGCGACCTCTGAGAAGTCTGACCAAGGCCAGAGCATCTTCAGATCTGTCATTCACTTCTCCCAACAATATATATTCGTAAGTGATCTGACGGCCAGTCTTTTCAAAATAATAATCGGCCGCATCCATCACCGCTTGAAGACCCACTCGCTGATTCACCGGAATGAGTTCGTCACGCAGGCTCGGAGTCGCAGAATGGAGTGAAATCGCTAACGGATACTGCCTGCCCATATCGGCCAGTTTACGGATCTTCTCAGGCAGGCCCACTGTGGAAATCGTGACCCTTCGCTGACTGATATGCAGGCCGTCCGTTGAGCAAATCCAGTCCAGTGCAGGCATGAGTTGATCCAGATTCGCCAGACTTTCGCCCATCCCCATCACCACAATGTGGCTCACAGTGGATTCCGGAGGCAACAAGTTCCGGAGAATCAGAATCTGCTGGATAATCTCTCCAGTAGTCAGGTTACGTTTCAAGCCACCCAAACCGCTGGCGCAGAACACACAGCCCATGCCGCAGCCGATCTGTGAGCTGATACAGACCGAAACGCGATCCTCGTCAGGCATGAGAACGCATTCAATGCGACCGTTTTCGTCGTCCTCAAGCACCAGCTTCTGGGTCCCGTCGGAGGAAGTCTGAAGGTTGGCTTTTTTGAGAGTAAACAATCGAAATTCGGCATCAAGCCGATCACGTAACTCTTTAGGCAGGTCGGTCATCTGCTGAAAAAACTCGGCGCGGCGGTCGACATACCATTTACGAATCTGACCTGAACGAAAGCTCGGCTGACCATTGGCTTTAAGCCAATCGCGACGCTCCAGTTCAGAGAGATCCAGCCACGACGGTTTTATCAATTCCTGGTGCTCCGGTGAAATCAAAAAAGCGGTTTGAGACAACGCCCAAACCGCCTGAAGTTGTTTTCGAAAAGTGACTTACGTGTAAATCACTTAAAGAAGGCGGAGGCTTCGGAATAGTAGGTCAGATCCAAAGTCTTGGAGGCGGCCACACCGGCCTTCAAAGTGGTTTCGATAATCTTGGTGCCAGACAGAGCGACCATGGTTCCGAAACGCTTCTTGAGAACCAGTTCGCCAGCGGCCAGGCCGAGACGAGTGGCCAGGACGCGGTCGTAAGCACTTGGTGGCCCACCACGCTGAAGGTGGCCGAGGATGACACTTCGAGTTTCGCGTTTGAGACGTTCTTCAACGATTTCAGCCACGCTTTGGCCGATCCCGCCGAGTCGGACGTGTCCGAATGCGTCGGTTTCCTGAGAAGTCAGAACTTCTTTACGGTTCGGCATTTTGGCCCCTTCGGAAACGACCACGATGGCATAATTCTTGCCATCATTCAGGCGTTTTTGAAGGACATCGCAGCAGTGATCGATATCAATCGGGACTTCTGGAACCATGATGTAATCAGCACCCACGGCGATGCCTGAGAAGCAGGCAATCCAACCGGCGTGACGACCCATCGTTTCCACAACCATGATCCGTCGGTGGCTGGCCGTTGTGGTTCGAAGCTTTTCAACGGAATCGACCACAATATTTACAGCGGTATCGAAACCGAATGTAAAGTCTGTGACGGAAAGGTCGTTGTCAATTGTTTTGGGAACTCCGACCATGGGAAGGCCGAATTCGTCGTGAAGTCTATAGGCAACGCCCAGAGTGTCGTCGCCACCGATGGCAACCAGAGCGTCGAGGCCGAGTTCACGGAAGTTATGTTGAACGGCAGCGACATCATTTTCGGCATTTTTGAACGGGTTGGTTCTCGAAGAGCCGAGAATCGTACCGCCAATTCCGATGATTTCATCCGTTTCGCGGACGTGCAGAGGGCGGGCGATACCCTTCACCAAGCCACGCCAGCCTTCAATCAGGCCCACGCACTCGCCACCGGCGTTGGTGACTTGTTGCACCACAGCGCGAATGACTGCGTTCAGACCTGGACAATCGCCGCCACCTGTGAGCAATCCAACCTTCATGGATGAACCAAAGCTCCAAAGAGTTGCCGAATATCTGCTGCAAACACTCGCCAGGAACCAAGCCCAGCGTTATGAATCGGAGTGTCAGCGACTTAAACACTAACCGATGGAACTGGAATTTACCAGAGTCAATCCCTGAGTTCCTTGGTTAATTGGACGTTATATCCTGAACGGGCCTTAAATGAGCCTGTTTCGGAGATTGGTTATCGCCCGACTCGATCTCGATAAGTTGGCATGAACTCACGTTCCAGCCAGGTGGTATCAAAATTTCCTGACCGAAACGATTCGTCTTCCATCAAAACCTGGTGGAATGGAATGGTTGTGGCGATCCCATCAAGGCGCAACTCTTTCAAAGCCCGACTCATACGACGAATAGCCTCGTCGCGTGTATCGGCATGTACCAAGAGTTTCCCAACCATCGAATCGTAGTTCGTGGGAACACGATATCCGGTGACGGTGTGACTGTCCCAGCGAATTCCAGGGCCACCAGGAATGTTCAGATTTGAAATCACACCTGGAGATGGTCTGAAATTCTCGTTCGGATCTTCACAGTTGATCCGGCACTCAATCGCATGACCATTTCGCTTGATATCGGACTGCTTCAAAGTCAGTTTCTCACCAGCGGCAATCTTGATCTGCCACTTGATCAAGTCAAGACCTGTAACGAGTTCCGTGACTGGATGCTCGACCTGGATCCGAGCATTGACTTCGATGAAGAAGAATTCCTGAGTCTTGGGGTCGTAGAGAAACTCGCAGGTGCCGGCGTTGTGATAATTCACGGCCTTGGCGAGCCTGACAGCAGCTTCGCAAATCTTTGTCCGGACATTTTCAGGCACTACCGGACTCGGAGATTCTTCAACCAGTTTCTGGTGACGTCTCTGAACCGAACAGTCCCGTTCCCAACAGTGAATCACGTGGCCGTGCTGATCTGCCAGCAACTGAACTTCAATGTGGCGAGGATTGTCGAGATACCTCTCCATGTAAACACTTGCGTTCCGGAAGGAAGCTTCAGCCTCGGCTCTGGCCGTGCGGTAAGCGTTCAGGAAACCGTCTTCATCACGAACCACCCGCATGCCCTTGCCACCACCACCAGCGGCGGCTTTGATCAGGACAGGGAAACCAATTTTCTTGGCAATTACCAAGGCGTCGGCTTCGGTATCAACGGGCCCGTCTGAGCCAGGTACGCAAGGAACTTTGGCCTTAGTGGCGACGATCTTCGCTTCTGTCTTCAAGCCCATGCGGCGAATCGAGTCGTGTGAGGGGCCGATGAATTCGAACCCGCAGCTTCTGCAGATCTCTGCAAATTCAGG
>CAMBZY010000399.1 GCA_945872325.1 Candidatus Kuenenia stuttgartensis
TACCGGGCATGCATCAATCGACATCCAGCCAGTTCGGGCCGGCAGCCACATCCACTTCTACAGGCACGTTCAAGTCGAGTGCTGAGTTCATGAGCCTTCGTACCAGCTCACGTACCTGGGCAAGTTCGGTTTTGGGCACTTCAAAGACAAGTTCGTCATGGATTTGCAAAATCAGGCGTGATTGCAGTTTCAAAGCTCGTAACTCTTGATCAATGCGAATCATCGCCATTTTGATCAGGTCGGCCGCAGAGCCTTGGATCACGGTGTTGATCGCTGTTCGTTCCGCGAGATTTCGCTGGCGGCCCGTGGTGGATTTGATGCCCTGAATTGGGCGACGACGACCGAGGATTGTCTTGACTCGCCCTGTCGACTTGGCCTCTTCCAAAACCGTGGTCATCCAGGTGTCAATCCCTGGATAATTGGCGAAATAGGCTTCAATAAAAATCGACGCTTCGCTTTGGGTGATACTCAGCCGGCTGGCCAGGCCATATGCACTCAGGCCATAGATGACCCCAAAGTTCACCGTTTTTGCCTGGCGACGCTGCTCGTCGGTGACATTCGACTCGTCTACTCCAAAAATCTGGGCTGCAACAACGTTATGGATATCGCGACCAGTCCGGAATGCTTCCAGAAGATTTGCATCCTGACAGAAGTGGGCCAGCATTCGAAGCTCGATCTGGCTGTAGTCGGCTGTGAGTAGGACCCAATCAGGCCCTGGGGCGATGAAAGCCTGGCGGATCTGGCGACCCTGTTCGCTTCTGACAGGAATGTTTTGGAGGTTCGGCTCGCTGGAACTGAGCCTGCCGGTGGCGGCAACGGTCTGGTTGAACGAGGCATGGACGCGGGAATCGCTGCCGATAACCGTTGGCAGGGCATCGAGATAAGTATTTTTGAGTTTTGAGAGTTGCCGGTGCTCCATGAGCATCCTTGGAAGGGGGTGCATTGGAGCCAGCTCTTCGAGGATCTCGGCAGCCGTGGATGGTTCTCCGCCTGGTGTTTTGCCAAGGATTGGCAATTTCAGACGGTCGTAAAGAATCTCTCGCAACTGCTGGGCACTGGCAATGTTAAATTCTCCGCCAGCATGGAGATAAATTTCTTTTTCAATCTCGGCAAGACGTTTGGCGAACTCGTCTGAAAGTTGTTTCAGACGCGGAACGTCCACCACAACGCCGGCTTTTTCCATACGAGCCAGAACTTCGACCAGTGGTCGTTCGACGTTATCGTAAAGTGTCCAAAGGTCCTGGTCACGTACGATGGGTTCGAGCTTTTCCGTGATCCGCCAAGTGGCGTCGGCATCTTCAGCTGCATATTCTGCAACCAGAGCCACTTCCACTTCGTCCATCTTCTTCTGATTTTTGCCTTTACCGATCAGGTTCGAGATCGGGATCATCTTGTGATCCAGAAGTCGCTGGGAGATCTCATCAAGGCTGTGGTTACGCTCACCAGATTCGAGCAGATAGCTCAAAATCATCGAGTCAACCATTCTTCCACCAAGCGTAACACCAGCCTGGGCAAGAATAATCCAGTCGTATTTGATATTCTGGCCAACGATGGTTCGGGAGGGATCTTCAAGAATTGGGCGAAGTTTTTCGAGGACAAGGTGTTCGTCTAATTTCTGGTCGAACATTGGCCCACGAACGGGGATGTAATAAGCCAGCTCGGGCTTCCAGGCAAACGAGAGACCGACGAGCCGGGCGCGGCAGGGATTCGTGTCGGTTGTTTCGGTGTCGAGACAAAATTTTGGCTGGGCCGCAAGTTCCTCGACAAATTTATCGAGAGCTTCAGGCGTGTCCACAGTGCGATAGTCGGTTCGCCATTCCACAGCTGGAGTGGCCGAGCCATAGGCATCGGTCAAGTCTTTCTGGAATTTATGGAAGCCGCACTGTTGACAGAGTTTAACGGCATTAGGAATGTTGGGCGGGGTGAGTTTTAGGGTACCCCAGTCGGTGCCCAGTTCGAGGTCTGTCTGCAACTTGACGAGGGTTCTCGCGGTCAGAGCGGTTTGAGTATGAGCTTTGAGCGATTCGCGTTTTTTATCGCCTTTGACTTTGTCGAGATTGGCCAAAAGATTATCGAGCGAGTCGAATTGCTGGAGCAGTTGTGCGGCCGTTTTCACACCGATACCTGGTACGCCGGGAATATTGTCGGCTGTATCTCCTGTAAGAGAGAGCAGATCAACAATTTGATCAGGTCGGATTCCCCAATCGGCCAAGAGTGCGGGTTCGTCCATGGCCTCTTGTTTGCGGATGTTGAAGAGACGCACATGAGGGCCGATGAGTTGGCGTGCATCTTTGTCGGACGTGCAGATGGTGACATCGAGACCTTGTTCGACACCCAACCGGGCGAGGGTGGCGATGACATCGTCCGCTTCTGATCCAAGTGCTTCCACCACAGGCACTTCAAAGGCCTGAAACGCTTCTTTGATCACGGGTAGCTGGAGACGCAGGTCGGTCGGCATTTCCTCGCGTTGGGCTTTGTAGGACGGAAGGATCGATTCGCGGAAGACTGGGCCGGGGCCATCCCATGCGGCGGCCAGAAAATCTGGATTATGGGTTTTGATCAGATTCATCAAATCCCGCATGATTCCGAAAACAGCGTGAGTTGGTTGACCGGCTGGACCGGTCATGGCTGGTATCGCGTGGTAAACTTGGTAGATTAGAGAGAATGAATCGAGAATGAAGAATTTTGGTCGATTGGCCATGGATTTGAACTTTTCGATGAGTATGGGCGTCAAAATCAATAGACGGGTGGATCGAGCCGGATTCTGATTGGAAGTCACCGACAGATTTGTGGATTGTACGTAGGCTAAGTGGCGGAGAGGGTTCACGTCAACGAGTGAGTGGGAGAAGCGGGCGCGACACCAGGCGTTAAAATCGTCATAAGTCGAATCCCCGTATCAAACTCACATGAAACCTGTGGAATCTCGGAAGCAGCGTGCCTGTGTCCTTAAAGGATGTGCCATAATCGGTTGATTGATGGCCTTCCGGCTTCAGAGTTCATCCGGTAGGAGAAATGAACATGGCGGCGAGCAACGATAATCAGGGTTTGAAGATTGCCGTGGCCGCATTGGCCACGTTCACTGTGCTTTTTGCAAGCACAACGTATTACTTCTACAGTGAGTCGTCCAAAGCGAATAGCAAGGCGGCTGCGGAGAGCAAAAAAGCATCTGAAGCCTCAACACTGCAAGTTGCATCGGATGAGGCCCTCAAAAATTTGGGGATTGCACTGGGATATGCGAGCTTTAAGGCAGGCGAGGGCGGCACTTTTCCGGAAGTGGATGCTCTTAAAGGTGCTATCACCAAAACAGTTGTGGGTCTGAGAGATAGTGCTGAAAAAAATATCAAGTCGAAGGTTCCTGATGCCCCTCAGGTTCGTGCTGAGATGGCGAAATCACAGGATCTTTCGATTGTTCTTGAAGATCAGGAGCGGGCAGCCAAGAAGATTCAGGCCAATCCAAGTGCTGACCTGAAGTCGATGATCGAAAATGTCAACGACCTCGTCAAAGCTGCTGTGGATACGGAAGTTGCATTCTTTATCGACAACTACAATCTTCGCAAAGCTTTAGCGAACGTGAACAATGTTCACGAAGCCCAGCTTAAGTCCGTGAATGATCAACTGAAGAAAACCAAGGATGACTTGGTTGCCGAACAGAAGAAGCACGAAGAAGGCCGAGTGGGTCTGACGGAAAATCTTGATACGTCACGTCGTGAAGCCAACCAGAAAGAGACCGAACTTGCAGCCATGCAAGGCACTCTGGCTGAAGAACGAGGCAAGCACACCACTGAAAAGACGGATCTTAGGGGCCAGTTGACCGGCCTTCGTGAAAAGATCGAGCGTAAGGAAGATGTTCTTGATGTCAAAGACGGAACCATCTCGTTTGTCGATTACTCGACCAAACAAGTCCGTGT
>CAMBZY010000400.1 GCA_945872325.1 Candidatus Kuenenia stuttgartensis
TCCTCTCTGTTGGATATGGAATGCGATCGCCCTGGACACACCCATGGCTGCTGGACATGCTTGACAGAGCCGGGGTTTACAGCCTGATTAGATAATCGTCACAACAGAGTCAGGGAACACCCAGAGAATCAATCCAGGTTTTAGGCCCGGCTAGCCGCAGGGCGATAGCCCACGGTTTCGGCGATTTACAAAACCAACCGGGGCTAGCGCCAAGACCGGCTAGCCGCAGGGCGATCGCCATGGTTTCCGCGTTTGAATCTAGCCGCAGGGCGATAGCTCACGGTTTCGGCGATTTACAAAACCAACCGGGGCTAGCGCCAAGACCGGCTAGACAGCAGCCGCATTTTGAATGTCTACGATTTCGGTAGGCAAATCAGTCCACTCGACCTCAGTTATCCGAGTTCTCCTCATCAAGCCTATTCCTCTCCCACGCAATACGGGCAGCTTGCCTTAAACTGACCGGTTTCACGAGTGGCCGTAAAGCCTGTGTAGGCTCGTGACAATGTCACCAGCCCTGTCACAATCACACAGACCGCAGCCACTTTCATCACCTGCCCGCGCAGCCTCGGCGATGCCACTCCCGCTCCCATGCCTGCAAGGAAAAGCAGTGGGATCGTTCCAAGCCCAAATGCGGCCATCGTCATAGCGCCTCGAGTCAGGCTCGCAGAACCGGCTGCCAGCCCCAGATTGGCATAAACCAGGCCACATGGCAGGAAACCTGTCATCACACCAGCAACAAAAACGGGCGACAGGCCAGGCGATTTCAATAACGCACCGAATTGCCCCGCTGCCTGACAGACTGGCCCTGACAATGGCCCATGCGAGAGCTTTTGAAACCACCCAGATCGCAGTAAACCCAGATGCCAGCAGCCTTGAACGATCAGGAGAGATCCTGCAACCAACGATAAAGTGGCTTGAATGTTCACGAAATGGTGCCATCGCTGGTCTGCCCAAAAGCCAGCAAAGCCGCTCATGGCACCGATGAGGATGTAAGTGCATACCCGGCCAAGGCTATAAACCAGCTGGCGAGCCAGATTGCCACCCCAGCTTTTTGAGCCAAGGCCAATCCCGACCACAAACCCGCCGCACATGCCCACACAGTGTGCTGATCCAAGCAGGCCGCCCATAAAGACCAGTACCAGCGGTGTGGTCATGATACGACCGCTTCCATTTTTTCGAATTGTGTCGACTCACTCAACGGTCTCTGAACTGAACTTCGGCCTGAACCTGCCACCACGGCCACACTGCTCACAAACATGATTCCGGCTGCCAAGGTCGGGCTGAGAAGGCCACATGATGCCAGCATGACTCCAAAAATATTATAGAAAAAGGCCCAGAACAAGTTGCGACGAATTCTCCGGACAGTTTGTCTGGAAAGTTCCAGCATGTAAGGAACCGCCGAAATATCGTTGCCAAGGATACAGACCGAGGCGTTGTCTCGCGTAAGATCTGCCCCGGCAGCGAGGGCGATTCCCACATCGGCCGTGGCCATGGCAGGTGCGTCGTTATAGCCTTCACCCACAAAGGCAACCACATGGCCATGGCTCTGATATCGTTTCACGATGGCCTGTTTTTCATCGGGTAGGAGGCCGGCCAGCACTTTGATCTGAAGAGATTTCGCCAGCCTCTCGCCCGCCTGCTTGTGGTCGCCTGTGAGCAATGCCAGTTCGAGTAACGGTCGGATCGATTTGAGCTCATCAAGAGCTGTTCCCACATCAGGCCTTAGCGATTCGTCAAATCCAAATAAAGCCTGAGCCGGGTGCGGCAAGTGAGTATGAAAGATCAGAACAGACTTGCCAGATCGAAGCAAATCCTCGAGCTTCCCAGCCAGTTTTTCACTGACGGTCACTCCATGATCGGTCAAAAGATCAGGGCTTCCCAACAAAGCGAATGGCTCGCTGGAGACGGTTGATTCGAACGCGATCAAGCCACGGCCTGGCCGGGTCTGAATCTGTTCAACCGGCATCTCACGAACAGAATCGTCGCTTTTTTTAAGTGACTCCAGCAAACACTTTGCCAGTGGATGAGCGGATCGGCTGGCGATTGCCAGAAGCAGGGCTTTTTGATCCGGGGCAGGCAAACCATCGGTCCAAAGCGACTCGACCATAACCGGTCTGCCTGTGGTCAGAGTGCCTGTTTTGTCAAACAGAACAGTATCGACCTCAGCTAGCCTTTCCAGTGCCTCTCCATCTGAAAACAGGATGCCTCGTCGTGCAGCAGCCCCCATGGCCGACCAGACAGCCAGGGGAGTGGCCAAGCCCAGCGCGCATGGGCAGGCAATTAAAAGCACACTCATAGCCACAAGCAGCCCATGCGCTGTGCTTTGATGGGAGGCATGAACAAATCCTGCCAAAAGTGCGATTGCGACCACCACCGGCAGCAGCCATGTGGCAAGCCTGTCAGCCATGCGAGCGTATCGCCCCTTGGCCTCCCGGGCTTGTCGAACATGATCGATCAGCCGGGCAACGGTGCTTTGGCTGACAGGGGCCAGAACCATGGCCTGAAACGTGCCTTCCACGACAAGTGACCCGCCCAGAATTTTGTCGCCTGAGAGCTTCGAGACTGGAAGACTTTCGCCGGTCAGAATTTGTTCATCCAGAGTAGCCTCTCCAGTGGTCAGCTCGGAGTCGCATGCAACGCGGTCGCCGGGCCTGAGCTGAAGCTGGTCGCCCACCACGATCTGATCTACAGGCAGGCTCACGACCGTCCCTTCGCGAACGACCAAGGCCTCTTCAGGCATCAGTTTTGAGAGATCGTCCATCGCCTGCTGCGTGTGGAGCTTGCCGGACGCTTCAAGCCAGCGGCCCAGAGTCACAAAAATCAGGACCACACAGGCCACCTCAAAATAGATCGGCCCACTGCCTGAAAGCACAGAAACCATGCTGGCCAGAAAAGCGGCCCAGACACCAATCACGATGAGGAGGTCTGTGCCAGGCCGGCCCAATTTCAAACCAGCCCATGCAGAGCGAGCCAGCGGAGGGCCCAAAAGCAGCATCACGGGGGCCGCAGCCAGCAGGCTCAGGTGGCGGAACAAATCTTCATAGGCCCGTTCCATCCGGTTGTCGGCCATGCCCGGGCCATAGACATCGGGCGACCAGAGGGCCATGGTGAAGACCATGAGATTGAGGGTCAAAAAGATCGCAGAACCGACCCGTACCATAATCCAGCGCACTGCGGCTTCCTGGCCTGTGCCCTGAGTGATTTCGGCGGCCAGGCGGCAACCGTAGCAGCAAAAAACCGGCTCGGCAGATGAGTCGGAATGATCTTCACAAGCCGAGCCTGGTACGGGCAGTTGGCAATACGAGCACGGCAGATTTGAAGGCGGCCGTACAGAAGGATTCATCGGGGCTTGGTCAGAACTGGATCCGTCAGAATGGCCGGGATCAGCCAGTTCAGGAAGTAAGCGACGACAAAGACCCAGAAAAGTACCCACAGAAGGTGGATGTACCAGGGAATCTGGCTACCAACGTAGGTGTGGTAGCGGTTTTCCTGCTCAGGGGTCATATTTGGAGTGGTCAATGGCATGATCTGGAAACCCCTCAATTCATGCAGGCCGATTGTTCATAAATGCTTATGTCATCATGGTTCTTATCGCCATCTGGCTTGGATTCATAGTCAGCCTGAGCTTGATCAAGCTGCCATTCCTGTACCAGAAAGTCGCGTTTTGGCTCTTCCATGCGAGCGAACATTCCATTGCAGATGCCCCACCAGAAGAGAAAGAAGAAGCCCAGGCTGGCGAGCAGGTAATTCACAATCGGCGAGATCGCAAAAACACCGTCCACCTGACCACTGTAAAGCAGGATGAATTCCCGTAGCTTGTTGCTGAAGGCTACAAAACAAGGGATCAGAATCAGAAGGGCGAAGATTACGGTTGTCCAGACCGATGAACCGCCCAGCTTCTT
>CAMBZY010000401.1 GCA_945872325.1 Candidatus Kuenenia stuttgartensis
GGATGAGCTTTGGTTTGCCCATGATTATATAACAGTGAATGTCAAAGATCCAGCTCGTGAGAAAGGGCTTGGCCTGCCTTTGATCGTTTATCGTAAACCAAGGCCACGACTGCACATCGTTCCCGAAATGTTCTATCCGCCACATTGGAAGTTTGCAGCTACGGCCGTGGCTCGTCTGGCGAACTCAGAGAATGGTGAAGGGTTTGTTCCGGTGATTGAGCTGGTGGACCCTCTCGAGAGCGATCATGTGGTGATGGGCCAGGCGACAATCCCTCTGTCAAAAGATCTGACCACACCCGTGATCAGCCTGCTTTCGCACAGTGGTTATCGCGATAAAGCCCGCCAGGGCCTGTTTCGGCCCAACGAATTGACCGACGAAGAAGGCGTGACCCTGGTGCATCCATATCGTTCAGGGCGGATTCCACTCGTTTTGATCCATGGGATGGGCTGTAGCCCTCGAATCATGGCTGATATTGTGAATAGTGTCCATGCGGATCCTGAGCTTCGTCAGCGATATCAGGTCATGGTGGTGTACTATACGACTGGCGACACGATTTTGCAGGATTCTGGTGTGATTCGACGTGCTTTTAATGCAATGCGATCGCATTATGATCCGTCACACACCGACTTGGCCTGGGATAAAACCGTTGTTTTGGGGCATAGTCTGGGCGGACCGATTGCGCGACTTCTGACAAGTCATAGCGATCATCAAATGGAGCAGCTGTTATTTACAAAGCCATGGAATGAGCTTGTCATGAGCGACGAAGTTCGACAGGCCTCCGAGCCCGTTCTCTTTTTTGAGCCTGTGACGGAAATCAGCCGCGTGATTTATCTGGCAGCTACCATGAGGGGCAGTCGGATTGCAGACCATTTCGAAGCGAGATTTCTCTCATCGGTTCTGCCGCGTCGAAAAATGCTGGAGCAATTTCATTCAGAGATTATTGCCAATAATGGAATTGAAGCGTTCCAGCCGGTATACCGGGATCGCGTGCCTTCATCCATCGACAACCAAAGTCCTGAAAGCCCGATGCTTGCGGTTACAAACCAGTTGAGACTGAAAGAAGGGCTCATCTCGCATTCCATACAAGCCAACGCGACTCCATTATTCCCACAGCAAAAATCCACGGATGGCCTCGTTCCATTCACAAGCAGCCTGATTGATGAAGCTATCAGCCAAGTGATTTTACCCTTGCAGGATCACTTCTGTACCCATGACCGGCGCACTTTGAATGAAATTGCACGGATTCTCAAAGAGAATCTTGGCGAGTAATAGCGAGCCGATTTGGGCTTAGACGTCAGGCAATGATCGCTTGAATCGGTGTCCCGTGGTCGATTTCCAGGCGTTTACGGCCGGGAATTTCGAGCTTGCGTGAATCCAGACCCAACTGGTGCAGAATTGTGGCGTGAATGTCCGTCACGTAATGGCGATTTTCAGAGGCATGGAATCCGATCTCGTCGGTTGCTCCATGAGCGATTCCGCCCTTGATTCCACCGCCCGCCATCCACACAGAAAAGCCGAAGATGTGGTGGTCCCGACCATCGGCGCCCTGAGTGCCTGGAGTCCGTCCAAATTCGCTTGCAAAAATGACGATGGTTTCATCCAAAAGCCCACGCCGATTGAGATCTTCAAGCAGACCACCCACAGGCTGATCGACAGCCAAAGCCAGTTGCGAGTGATTTGCCTTCAGCGAACTATGAGCATCCCAGGCCCCTGCCCCGCCTCCACCATGCTGGATCTGGATGAACCTGACGCCACGTTCCACCAGCCGTCGGGCCGCCAGAAGTTGCATTCCGAAATCGCGTGAATGTGGCAGATCAAGCCCATAAAGAGCTTTCGTTTCGGCCGTCTCATTCGAAAAATCGACCACTTCCGGAACAGATCGCTGCATCCGGTATGCCAGTTCATAGGAAGCCACACGAGCCGCCAGTGCAGGGTCGTTGGGATATTCCACTCCACGAAGGCGGTTGAGCTTCTCAATCAGCTCGAAGCCAGTTTCCTGAGCTTCCTTCTGGAAAGGGCTTTCAGGGCTACCAAAATCGAGAGGATTTTTCGGGTCGATTCGCAGAGGGACAGCATCATGGGCAGGGCCCAGATAGTGGCCGTCCTTCTTGTTCCAATACTCGCGGGTTCCGATCGAAATAAATTGCGGAAGATTATCGTTCAGAGAACCGAGCCCGTAGTGCACCCAGGCTCCGAGAGTCGGGAAGTCGCCGTCGTTCTGGTGGCGACCGGAATGAAATTGAGTCTGGGCGCCGTGGTTGCTGTCTGTCGTCCACATGGAACGTACAATTGCCAGTTTGTCTACATGACGGGCTGTATGAGGGAACCAGTCGCTGATTTCAATTCCACTTTGACCGTGCTTTTTGTAGCCGACCTGAAGTGGGAAAAGCTTGTTTCGCTGATTCCCGTTGGCATCGGGTACGACCAGTCGTTCGATCGCCAGTTTTTTGGGGTCCTGAGTGCTCGCAAATGGAGTTTCGGCGATGGTTTTCCCTGCATATTTCGTCAGCATGGGCTTGGGGTCAAAGCTCTCCAAATGGCTGACCCCACCGTTCATAAACAGCCAGATCACATTCTTTGCCTTGGGCGCAAAATGGGGAAGGCCATCCGGCGGTGCCCACGCCACATCGTTGGCCCGTGCCTCGTTCTGAAGCATCGCGCCCAGAGCCAGCCCCGTGAAGCCCATGCCCATGTCTGCCAGAAATGTGCGTCTGGGCATGTGGCAGCTCAAGTGCCCTTGGTTCATGCTGGTATCATTTGTTTTACGAGAGTTTTGCATTTTTTATTTTCGATTATCGCAAAGTGACAAAGTCGTTGTGGTTGACAAGTGCCCAGATCAAATTCGCGCGGGCCTGTAAATCGCCACCGGGATTTTTACCGGACAGATTTTTCCAGCGTTCCAGAGCTTTAATCGACACCGCAATTTCATCAGGGCTTGGTTCCATTGCAAGTGTATAGATGAAAGCCTGCCGAATAAATCGGGTGTCGTTATTTTCGTTTTTAGATTGCAGATGTTGGACAATCTTTTCAGCAATCTTTTGTGCGGATTCATGCACCAGTCGAGAATTCGACAAAGCCAGCGCCTGCTGCGGCACAATGCTTTGCTCGCGCTGGTAACAGTCTTTGACCATGGCTTCATCGAACGTGGTCAGGAACAGGTTTCGGTCGTTGTTTGAGTGGAAAAAATAGAGGCTCCTGCGAAGCGAATTTGGTTGATCAGAGGCTTCAATCGGAGGGCCACCCATCGTCGGGTCGAGCTTTCCAGAAAGCTTTAAAACAGAGTCGCGCACCACTTGTGATTCAATCCGGATCGGCTCCCTGTGCCAGAGAAACTTGTTATCAGGGTCAACCTTTAAATTCTTTTCAGGAACGGCATGAAGCGAAGAGATCATTTGATAAGTGGATGATTCCAAAATCAGCCGGTGAATATGTTTCATACTCCAGCCACTTTCAACAAATTCAGATGCCAGCCAGTCCAGCAATTCTGGATGCGATGGAACCTGTCCTTTGCGACCAAAGTCAAACACACTTGGAACCAGCGGTTTGCCCATATGCCTGGCCCAGAGATGATTCACCGCAACTCTCGCTGTTAGAGGATTTTTCGGGTCGGTGATCCAGCTTGCAAGCGCTGAACGTCGACCTGTGCTTTGGCCAGAAAATGAGGGAGTTGGGTCAAACGCTGTAGAAGATTTAAACTTTGTGGGAGCATGCTCCGCTCCGACCAATGGTGTGTGCTTGCCCAGCGGCTCGGCCATGTTTTTACGAGATTGTTCTACCACGGATCTCGCAGAATCGAGCTTCTTTTGCAAGTCAGCTTTTTGCTCATTTTTACCACGCAGCAATTCCAGTTCGAGTCGGGCTACATCGACATCCGCTCGGCTGATGGCCG
>CAMBZY010000402.1 GCA_945872325.1 Candidatus Kuenenia stuttgartensis
CCGGGCCAGATCAAGGCCTGGCAGTACGTGCATGGCGGCCTCAACCATCCATTCCGTGAGCAATGCCGTGGGGATGACGGCGGATCCGTCGATCACGTGGTGCTTCAAAACCGGCCATTCTTCAAGCGATGCCGGCTTCTCCCAGACCATTCGGGCGCTCGGCGACCGGCCCGGCTTTTCCAGCCGGCCATTCAGCCCCTTCGGCTTCGGAGCTTGCTCAGGGACTTTCCGACTTGGGATGATGGGCCGCCCTTCGCCCTCCAGGACCAGGATTTCCACTCCGGATGCGTTCGAAGGTGTCCCACCGATCAGTTCCAGAAGGGTCCAGGAACCGCCCACCAGTGGGATCAGCCCGACGCCTTCCGATGCAAACACCTTCTTCAGAGCAGGCGTGACCATCCCTCCATCCCAGGGGCCCCAGCCCAGAGAGAGCCATCGGCAGTTGGGATAAAGGCGTGACTGATGGATGGCCAGCTTATTGAGCATCTCGTTGGCGGCGGCATAAGCGGCCTGACCGGTCCTGCCCACGCGGGCGGTGATGGACGAGAAGAGGGAGACGAATCGAAGGCTGGTTGGGTCCACACCTTGGAGCACGTTCAAAAGGCCACGCACTTTGGTCTCCAGGACAGGGGCGCAGGCGTCGGCAGTCAGGTCTTCCACCCGTTTGTCGGCGAGTACGCCCGCGCCATGAATCACCCCACGAATTGGACCAATCGTCCGGGCTGCTTCAGCCAAGGCCTTTCCAACAGCTTCACCGTTCTGAAGATCCACTGCCCGATAAACCACTTTGGCCCCAAACTGACGGAATCGCTCCAGGTTCTGACGCACTTCACGATCAGCCAATGTCCGGCGAGCCTCAGCCACAAGCTGTGCAGGCAGTCGTTTGGCGGTATTCTGGCGAGCCAGTGCACCGACCAGTTCCGACTCCGTCTTGCACCCTGCCAGACCTTCCGCCTCAGGACCAGGTTCAGCACTTCGGCCTAACAATAGAAGGGTCGGCTGAGCGGCTTCTGCAAAGGCGGCAGCCACTTCGGCCGTCACACCACGGGCACCGCCGGTGACCACCACGAGATCTCCAGGAGCGAAGATGGCCCTGAGTGATTCAATGTCGGCTGAACCTGAGCGGGGAAGAGGCTCCAGAACGGTCTCCACAGTGACACCCGGCTCACGATCCGATAGGCCTCGTTCCACAGGACCGTCGGTCAGGAGCTCGTCGACCACTCGGGCAGCGGCCTCGGCACTTCTCCATTCAGCCCATCGTGGATCCACATCCAGGATTCGGGCGGCAACGTCCGACCATTCCCAGGCCAGTGTTTTGACCAGCCCTGAAAGCGAGGCTGTTGGCCAGCCAGCCAGGTCTTCCGATTCGGCTGGATCCGTTTCAAACCCGAACCGACCGTCCAGAAGGGTAATGGCGGCCACGAATCCGAATGATTCCTGAGCCGTTGCCCGTAAAGGCTTTGAAACCTTCTGTACGAGACGCAAAACGCGGCCAAAGGCCGCGTGGTCGTAGCTATTGGAAGTGGTCAGGACAAGTCCGAGAAGCCTGTCAGGCGGTTCAGCCCGATCCACTTCGTCAGGACGAATCACTGTGGCCTGAACCCCTCGGGAATTCCATTGATCAGCAAGAGCAGCTGTAAAGTCGCTCTCAGAGCCCAGAATCCAGACCTGCGAACCGGCAGGGGGCGTGAATGACGCCCTCGGCTCGGATTCGTCCATGGACTTCACGGCAAGCCGTGAGGTCCTGACAGAGCTTGATGACACTTCACGAACCGCTGGCCGATCGCTGCTCGAACCAGCAGAACCGGCATGGCCGCCCGGACCACCTGATCCATCGGGCGGAGTCGGGTCGAGGTCGGCCAGGGCTTTGATAATGTCCCGAAGGGTCACAAGGGCCCCGAACTGGTCGGTACGAATGTGGGGGATGTTCGGCATCCGCTCCTGGATCGACGAGAGAATCTCGACCCGTTTGATCGAGTCAATGCCCAGGTCGGTGTCGAGCTGAAGGTCCAGATCAAGCATCTCGACTGGATAGCCAGTCTTTTCAGAGATGATCTCCTTGATGATCGCGGCCAGTGCGTCCGTATTGGCAGCCGGAGCAGCCGCAACTGGAGCCACAGGGGCAACCGGAACCACAGAGACTGGTTGAGGAGCTGGTGCAGCGGCAACAGCTGGAGCAGTCGCGTCCAGCAGTTCGACCACATCACGCAGGCGGCGAAGGGCGCCGAACTGGTCGGTGCGGACATGCGGGAGGTCGCTGCGACGCTCTTGAATGGCCGAGAGAATCTCGACCCGTTTGATCGAGTCGATCCCAAGGTCGGCGTCAAGCTGCTGATCGAGGTCGAGCATTTCCAGAGGGTAGCCGGTCTTCTCGGAGACGATTTCCAGAAGAATCACAGCCAGAGCACTCGGCGCGACATTCCCGGAAGGTGCGGCGGCGGCAACAGGTGCAGCCACAGGCTGAGGGGCAGGTGCGGCAACGGGTGGTGTCCATGCGGCAGGAGCGGCAAAGACGTCTTCTTCAGCCTCTTCCACAGCCATCACCATCGGTGCCGGTGCCGTATAAACGGTGCTTGGCGAAGGGATCGGCATCCCGGTGGATGCCACAGGCTCTGTCACATGGGCCGGTGCCGCAGGGGCTACGGCCGCAAATGTCATGGGCATCGATTGAGGGGCTGGGGCTGGTTTGGAATGCTGGCCATTCCCACCATTAAAGGCATGAACCCCATTGGTTTGCTGTGGTTCAGTCGTATTCTGAACAATCTGACCACCGCCAAGCAACATGCGAACCGTCTCTTGAGCATGTCGCTGGGTCGCCAGAAACTGGGCGTGCACAGCGGCCGTCTGCTCCATCAGTTTCTGAAGCGCAATCAGGGTGTTTGCAGGTGGTGATTGCTGTGCCTTCACAGGCCCTGCTTTGGTTTCGAACGGTGTCATTCGAGAGCTTTCCTTCAACTCGGGGGAGCCGGACACTGGGCTGATTCGATTCTCTACTGACTTCACTGGCGATTCAGTCGATTCCAACCGAAATCGCGAGCTTGTCAATTTAGGCGAACCAGGCGAACTAGGAATTTTGGTGTTTTTTGGTTCATTTGCCAAGAGCACTTTCGAAAGTTCTGGTGCTGGAGCGGACTCAAGTACCAGTTTTTCAGGCTTTTGTTCGATCTTCAGAGGCTCAACAACTGGAGCCGCCTTAGGCTTGACCACCACAGGCATCGGGGCTGGATTTGGTCTCAGGTTGGCTCCGCTCAGAGGAACCGTCAGGGTCTTCTTCTCAGGGGCCACACGGATGGCCGTCTGGGCTGGCTGCCATTTTTCCAGAGCCACCCCATGACCACCCGCCCACAATCGGGCCAGAGTCCGGGCCAGATCCAATATGCCCTTCGAAGGCGTTGTTTCAGCGACCTCAGAGATCGCAAAAACTTCGGAGTCTTCCGGACGGGCCAGCGACTGACGGATCAGTCCAGCCAGTCGTGAGTCAGGTCCCCCCTCGAGGAAGGTGGTGCAACCATCGGCTTCCATCTGGCGAACCATTCCCACAAAGTCTACCTGACACGCCAGTTGGTTTGACAGGAGGTCTGAGGCTGTAGCCGAATCTTCTGGATATGGCTTGGCCGTGGTGTTCTGATAGACGGCCCGAGGGCTTGTCCGCCATGGGACAGAGGCCAATGCACTTGCCAGTTCGCGACTCGCTTCCTGAACCCAGGGGCTGTGGAATGCGGAATCCACTGGCAGAATCTTGAACCTGATCTTCAGGTCGCCAAGCTTTTTGGCTAACTGATCAAGCAAAGCGGCTGAACCGGCAACCACTGTCTGATTCGGAGCATTACGATTCGCAACAGTCACCTGACCTGCAAATGGAGCAGCCTGAAG
>CAMBZY010000403.1 GCA_945872325.1 Candidatus Kuenenia stuttgartensis
TCAGCTGAATCTTGCCGATAAAGTCGCTCTCGTTAAAGCCGATGCAAATCAAGCTCTCTTATCTCCAAATTTATATATTCATATCGACCCTGACAGACGCGCCAAAGACCGATCAGGCAGGCCGAAATTTCATGTCGAAGACTTTCAGCCTGCATTATCTTCCATTTTCCGGCTCATGCAACAGCACCCAGGCGGAGCCATTAAACTCAGCCCCGGCAGCGATTTTGAAACTCTCGAACACGCCGCAAATCAAATGCAAATCAGAACCGAACTGGAACTGATCAGCCTGAACGGAGAATGCAAGGAAGCCACTCTCTGGTTCAGCGCACTGGCCGGCCCGTGCCATCGAAGCGCAACCACTCTACCAATCAATGCGAGTTATCAAGGCGAATTGTCGAATGATTATATGCAAATCATTGACACAGAAAACATCGGCCCTTTTCTATTTGAAGTGGATGCCGCACTGGTTCGATCGGGCCTGGCTCCAAATTTTGCAAAAGCCCACAAACTCGAATTATGTATGCCTGATGGAGCGTATTTATCTGGCTCTGATCCAAATCAAATACAATCTCCCTGGCTGACAGGGTTTGAAGTTTTGCAAACATTGCCACCAGATCGAAAATCTGTGAGGCAGGCTTTGAAACGACAAAGTTGGCCGACTGCCGTCGTAAAAACGCGTGGCAGGATTCATGCCGATGAAGTTCTAAAATGGCTTGAAAAAGCACCTTCAGGAAATACACTTGAAACTCTGTTCGTCTGGACTTCACCCAACGGCCCGAAGATCGCAATTCTGGCTCGTCGACTGACTCGGAATCAAGCCAGTCCATGACGCTTCATCCGGCTCAGTAATGTTGTTCGCGGCAATCCCATCAATCGGGCAGCCTGACTCCGATTCCCACCCGCCTCTCGAAGTGCATCGAGAATTTGAACTCGTTCATACTCAAGAGCTTCCTGCTCAATCTCATCAACCGTTTCTCGCGAAACAGCTGCCTTTAAATTTGGAGTGGCTGTCACCGTATTTCGCGAATCGCGGCTCCAGGATTGGTCCAGCGGACTACTGGTTTTTCGGATTCTTGCCGGTGCTGCCCTGCCTGAACTGCGCCCCGTCAGTTTTTCAGTCCGAATGGTTCTGCCAGTTGCATTTTGAATTTCAGCAGGCATATCGCTTGACTGGATGGTATCGCCTTCAGCTAAAACAATGGCACGTTCAATACAATTCTCAAGCTCGCGAATATTCCCCTGCCAGTTGTATGCCATCAGAACTTCAACAGCCTCATGTGATATTTTTGTCACCGGTTTTTGAAGTTTCTGAGTACATATATTCAGAAAGTGCAATGCCAAGGCAAAAATATCTTCTTTACGTTCGCGAAGTGCCGGAGTACGCAAGCTGATCACATTAAGTCGGTAATAAAGATCCTCGCGAAAATCGCCCTGACGGATCATCACCTCAAGATCTCGGTGAGTGGCTGCAATCACACGCACATCCACCTTCATGCTTTGCGAACTACCCACCCGCTCGAACGTTTTTTCCTGAAGCACCCGCAAAAGTTTAATTTGAGTTTCAAGACTGATATCACCAATTTCATCCAGAAAAATCGTCCCGCCATCCGCCTGTTCAAACCGCCCTGCCCTGTCCCGATCAGCGCCTGTAAATGCGCCTTTGACGTGCCCGAACAGCTCAGACTCCAGCAACGAACTTGAAAGGCTGGCGCAGTGCACAGAAACATAAGGCTTTATGGTTCGAGGGCTAGCGTCATGAATTGCTCGTGCCACCAACTCTTTTCCAGTCCCCGTTTCACCTCTGACCAGCACCGCCGACGAAGAATCAGCCACTTTTCGAGCCTGACGGATCAAAGCCCGGATCGGTACGCTTGAGCCGATGATCGATGAAAACGCATCCGAGACGGGTGTGATCGCACCGTCATTTTCCAGATCCTGATTTATTGGCTCCAAAACTTCGCCTGTCAATTCGTTGTTCCAGGCAAATGAAACACCTTTCTGCGAAAGCTGATCCTGTAGAGCCAGAATTCGCCTTTGCTGTTCGGCAATTTTTTCGACCTTGTCCTTCATCTCCCGATTCGCAAGCTCAAGGGTTGTCTGCATTTCAACAGATTGGAGGCCAAGACTGGCCACAGTTCCCAAGGCCCGTAAAAAGGCGGTTTCTTCAGGCTCGTAAGGCAGGCCGCTCGGCTTCGGACCAAGGATGAGAAATCCAACAAGCCGCCCTGTTGATTCCAAACCGACGGCCAATTCTGCACCAAGTGTAATCATTAAGTCTTTGGCAGATTCCATGAGCTTATCCGAATGATCGTTAGGCTCGTCCAAATGCAACCCTGCATTTGTCTTGAGGTAACTGATCAGGGGACTGTCAGCACCGATCAATTTCAAATCAGGTTCTGGCCCTGTCGATGCCTGCAAAGCTACGGAACCGTTGGGCTGATCCGTTAAATAAATCGCTCCCCAATCGGCCCTGATCACTTCGCCGGTGGCCTGCAAAAGTCGCTTGCTTAAAGTGGCGCGATCCAGAAGGCTTTCAAACGCCACTTCAATCTGACGCATGGCTTTATCAAATTTGTACTTTTCGCGGAAAAAGCGGCGATCCAATGCCTTGTGAAATTGTTCGCGTAGTGCCCCTGAAGCCACCAGCAAAACCAATGCAGAACCAGCCGCCGCGATGATCTCGAACGAACTTTCACCGGATCGCAACCTGTCTCCGATAAACAGACCACCGACCACCAGCAACAGCGAGTAAACCAGCCCCGCTCCCAGGGAAACGGCCAGATAAAGCACTCCACGACTTAAAAGCCGATCGGCCTGAATCAGTTTGTAGCGCGTAATGCTGAATGCGTAAGCGGTTGTGAACAGCAAAGAGACCACGAACATCGGCCATGCCGCCCCACCCCGGCCTAAAATGCTGGAATCCATCGCGGCCTGTGAAAGCACATAACCGATGAGCGGAACGGATAATATGGAGGCCAGTAATATCCACTGAATCTGGCCCTTTTGGCTATCTGTGGTTGACCGTTTGTAACCTGCATAAAGACAGATCACGCACAGGCCGTAGATCGTGGCCGATAGGCCAACGCAGAAAAGTGCCAGCCAGCGGAGCCAGATGGCAGCCTGTAAGGCCTGACCTGATTCAGAGAATCGCGAGTAGCGCATCCAGACCATATTCGCGGCAAGCAGCAGCGAGCAGATGGTGGGAACGGCATAAATCAGGCGATTGATCCATCGTTTATGTCTTGTATAGAACGGGGTTTCTGTCGGAAAGACGAGATAGAAATGGAGGTTGGCCCACGGCAGAAACACTCCACAGGCTGTGAAGACGTGAATCAAAGGGCGAGAAATGACAATTTCCGTCCAGTGATATCCGCCCATAAAGGCGCCGAAGGTGAGTACGCAGATCAGGAAAAAGATGGCTGCGCTGGGGTCTCTGGGACGTTTCCAGAAGACTCTGGCGCCGATGACAAAGATGAAGATTTCCTGCACAAACCAGACGATGGATGAGGCATAAATCCAGAATGGGCGACGCCTGATCAGGACCTGAGACTCATGGAGGTTGCCATTGGGATCAGACCAGCCGACGCGAATCCGCTCACCCACTTTAAGCTCTCTGAGTGCTTGCACCAGATCCGGATAATTCCGGATTGGACTCTCGTTCATCAAAGTGATGTTCGAGCCTAGTTCAGGGATAGCCGGATCCCAGTCGTAATCGCCTGTATCAATCCTGTCTCTGACCACAGTTCCAAGCACGAACCTTAATCCAAGGTCGCCCGAAAGCGAAACCAGGGACAATACGCTGAATGAGTAAACCAGGACAGCAATTGTTGCTGTGCCAACAACCCACGACACGAAAGTCCGAAACGACTTTTC
>CAMBZY010000404.1 GCA_945872325.1 Candidatus Kuenenia stuttgartensis
AACTCAATGTCGTAGGCTTGCCAGACAGTCGGCGCTTTGCAGGCATTGACCAGCGGTTTGGCGACTTTGTAGATGCCTCCACAGTCGTTGTCCTGGCTGTCAAGCCCATAACTGTCAAGAACTTGCACTTCATATCGGCCTTGCAGATAAACCCCGCTGTTGCCACGGCCCTGGCCTTTGGATTTGGGCATGTAAGGCACCCGAAATTCGACATGCAGATGGACTGGCTCTGAGATCAGGGCCTTTGAAATGACCCCTCCCTTGGTCACTTGTAAAGCATGACCATCCGTCAGTTTCCAGTCGATCGGCGACTTGCGGTCGTTTTTTGTGAACCCGTCTGTCGATTTTCCATCAAAAATTACGGTTGCGTTGGCGGGTGCAGGGGTCGATGGATAGTCCACCTTATCAGCAGGTTGCTTCAGCTCAAGGCCATCAATGTGGGCGTAAGTCGCTTCATTGACAGGAGATTGGGCATGTAAACCGGAAAGCGTGCATAGGCTGCTGGATACGATTATCCCGAAAATTCGTTGAGATCGCGTCAACCGGATGGTCGTCATGGTCGATAACCTGATATGTGTAGGTTGGTGATGTGGATTTCTGGTTGCGAACGGTTTCCGTCCCGGTTCCCATGAGAGAGTTGGGATGATATCCGTTCACGATCATCGTCAGTCGTAGACTGGGCCTTGTCAACACCCTTGGTCCAGTTTGGAGAAGAGTGACCCATGCGTCGATCAAGGCGAGGTGGCGGTTTCCACCAGGAATTGGGCGGATCAGGCGAAGATTCGTTCGTTGCTGTGGTTGTCACGAAACTGACTGGAGCACTCCTGTTCATCCTGCTCCTGACCATGGTCATCATGGCCTTGATCCCGAAGGCAGATATGGCCACCCCAGGCTCGGCCGAAGCCACTAAAAAAGCACCAAGCCTGCTCTTGGAAGTGCCTGAGATTTTGCCTGAAGCGATTGCTGGAAGACCCTATCATTTCACGTTTTCCGTCAGAGGCGAATCTTCAGCTCCGCTACAGTGGTCGATTCAGGACGATTTACCGGACGGTTTGATTTTTGATGAAAAAGCGGGACGATTGACGGGTGCGATCAACGGTGAAACTCCTGAAACCATTCCGCTCACCATTCAAGTGACGGACGGTCGAAGTGTGGCAGGAGCCGTGACCCAACTTCCGGTTTGGAATCCAGTGAAAAAGGGGCCGGACGGAGAGCCTTTGGAACCTCTCGAAAAGTTTGCCGGAATGCCGATGCAAGCCTGGGTCTCTCAAGGGTTTGGACTTGCCTTGATCTGGTTCGGCCACCTCGCAGGCGTTGGGGTGATTGACAGGATGGAGTCAATCCACGTGACCTCTGATCCGGGTTCAACACCCAAAAATTCCGGCCGATTTCGACTCTATCGTCTTGGTACCTGGCTGGTCAGCCTGATCGCAACTTTTGCTATTTTGGCATGGATCTGGATGTAAGACGGAATCCGGATTCGGGCCTGAATCCGGATCTGTGGCATAAGAGTCTGTAAAATAGAGACTTCCGCTTGATGAATCAGCTGGTCTAGGTTCTTTTTTAAACGACAAGAATATTTTACAAAATTATTGGAGAAATCGGGCCGCTTCAGATAAAATTGACGCTAACAGTAGATATGGCTTTAGGTTTGTCAATGTATTGATCCTGCTTTGGAAGGGTCATGAAGTTGCACATCCTTCGTCTTTGTACGAGTCATCGACCCATCTTTCTGAATCAACGATCACGGTATAACAATCTGAAGGGGTTTCGGCAATGAAACGCTCAGCACTGGTTTGTATGTTGGCTGCCGGGACGTTGATGTCCCAATCAGCCATGGCTCAACGTAACGGCGCGGCTGCCAAAAAATCAGCTGGAAGTGACACAACTCCAGCTCAGGGGCAAGGCGCACCTGGTGGAGGTGGTGGCCCAGGCGGTGGTGGTCGTGGTGGTCCCGGCGGCGGCGGACCAGGTGGAATGATGGGTGGGATGCGTGGGATGATGGGCGGCGGTGGAATGATGGGCCGTTTGGCAACATCACCTGCCATGCTGATCCGCAGCGAAGCGGTTCAGAAAGAGATCAAACTGACGGCTGAGCAGAAAGAGAAGCTCAAGAAGGCTGACGAAGAGCAAAACGAAAAGCGTCAGAAGATGTTTGAAGATATGCGGAACCAGGCCCAGCAAAAGCAGGGTGGCCAACAAGATCAGGCTGGCGGTCGTGGTGGCCGAGGTGGCCCCGGCGGTGGGATGGACTTCACGGCCATGCGTCAGATGGGTGAGCAGATGGCGAAAGATGCCGAAGCTGGCATCAACAAGATTCTGACGGCTGCCCAGAAGAAACGTCTGGCAGAAATTGGTCTTCAAGTGGAAGGCCCGATGGCGATTATTGAGCGTGAAGATATTGCAAAGAAGCTAAACATTACGCCTCCACAGAAGACCAAACTGGTTCAGGTCAAAGCTCAATCTCAGGAAGCCCAGCAGCAACTTCGTGGCCAAATGGGCCAAATGTTTGGCATGGGTCGTGGCGGCCCTGGTGGTGGAGGACAACCGCAAGGTGGAGCCCCCGGTGGCGCTGGAGGTGGTGGTCGTGGCGGCCGCGGTGGCCAGCAAGCCCAAGCTCAGCCAGGTGAAAATAATAACGGCGGTGCACAGGCGCCCGGTGGTCCAGGCGGTGGTGGTCGAGGCGGTCCAGGCGGATTTGGCAACATGACGCAGGAAGAACGTACCAAACGCATGGAAGATATGCGTAAGGGTATGGAGAAAATGCGTGATGATTCGAACAAAGTTCGCGACAAGATGGAAGCTGCCATCATGAGGGTTTTGACCAAGCGTCAGGAAGAAGCCTTCAAGAAGATGTCTGGCGAGGAATTCGACATCGATTCGATCATGACAACCATGCAAGGTGGTCCTGGTGGACCCGGCGGCGGCCGAGGCGGTCGTGGTGGTCAGCCTGCTGCTCCAGCAGTCGACTGATTCGTCAACGCGATTTCTAGAAAAGAATCCATCAAGGGAGAGCATTTGCTCTCCCTTGATTTGTTTTGGTGATTCATCGACAGAAGGCTGATTTATGAGTCGGATTACGAAGCAGTAAAAATCTCTATAAGTCTATGTAAATGGATGGGTTGTGGCGCTGTTGTTTTCGGGCTATAGGCCCGTGATTCTACAGCCCAGGCCAACGGCCTGGGGCTTCGCGATGGCCCAAAATTGCTTGCGGCCTTGAAGGGCCGCGACATTCCTGATTAGGAGTTTCAGCCTTTTAGGTCCGAAACCAATCGCCTCGTAACCGACTGGCTCACCTCAGGCGAGCCGTTTTCGAAGCAGCGCCAACTCTTTTTCCAGGCGTATTTTGCGTTCCGTCGGCCTGGGCCAGTCGAGATCCTCGTTCTCAAGGATCGTAATAGTCGCTTCCAGCATCTCTCTGGGCAAGTCCATCCTGCATTCCACATGCCGGATCACCACACCCGCCCATGCCAGTTTCGACTCATCATCGAGCTCCTGTGCCACCCCTTCTACCATCTCATCAAGCGCAGCCAGCGACTCTTTCAATGTTTCTTCATTCGCCAACTGTTCGTGCACCTTCTCGTATGGCAAGGGGTTACGGTCGTCCATCAATTCTTCGTAACGGTCTTCGTGGACACGATCAAATCCAGCGTCAAGCGCATCGTGTGCCAAGTCGTTCTCGTAGCTCTTCACACCCCAGTAACCCATAAGTCATTTCTCCTCTTTTTTGTTCTGATGATCTGTATGGCGATTGATTTATGAAGCTTTTCAATCAGCTCTTCGACGGATTCACTGTTGAGGCCTGACCTGTCAAAACAGGGGCGTCCACTTCCGCCAATCGCCCTTTGGCTGTCGCAA
>CAMBZY010000405.1 GCA_945872325.1 Candidatus Kuenenia stuttgartensis
CTGGATGCCAAGCATCACCGCGACCTATTAAATCATGCGAAAACACATGGTGGAGCACGAGTTCCAGCCGACCCTTCACTAGAAACCATTCTCGATGCCCTGGATGGGAAATTACCTGTCTGGTGGCAAGCTGAGACATTGGATGAAATTCACAGAGCCCTTGATTTATCGAAAGAATTCGGGTTCAAGCCCGTCATTGTCGGTGGCCGCGAAGCCTTTAAAACCGTGGATCGACTGAAGGCTGAAAAAGTTCCTGTGATCTTGCGTGTCAACCATCCGCCCAAGCCTAAAGTTCCTACCAAAGAAGAGTTTGCGAAAAAGCCTGCCCATGAGCGGATTGAGCCATTGCGGGTTCAACAGGATCAGCTCGACCGCTGGAAGCAACGTGTCGCAACAGCAGGCGTATTACATAAAGCCGGTGTATCCATTGCATTTTCAACCGATGGATTGCAACGCACGGAGCAGTTTCTCGAAAAGATTCGCGACATCATTGGTGAAGGTTTAAGCGAAGAATCTGCCTTGAATATTCTCGCCTCTGGTGGAGCGACCATGGCCGGTGCCCAGGACCGGATCGGGACCCTTGAGATAGGCAAATATGGCCATATTATGGCCTTGACTGGCAATCTGGCCGATACGAAATCGAAGGTCAGACTGGTCGCTGCCGACGGATTCATTTTTGATTTCGATGCTCCAACTGTGCTACCGAAAGATCCGTCAAGCCCTTCAGGTGGACGTGGCCCGGGTGGCGATGTCGCAAAGAAGTCTGAAGAAAAGAAACCCGCCCCTGCGAAACCAGAGGATAAGACCAAAGTTGCAGCCAAGCCGGAAAATCAGAATAAAACCGCCACAGCGAAGAAACCTGAAGAGAAAAAAGTCGCTGTGAAGGCCGAACCCGCTAATGAAAAGGCCAAGGCTGGTGAGAAGCCTGTTGAAACCGCGAAGACTCCTGAAAAGCCATTCTTGGACACTCTGACAGAGCTGGATTCGGACCGGGCTGTGTCTCTGAAAACGGCTGGAACCGTTTTTATCCGAAATGCAACCGTGATTACGCTCAGCAAGTCGGGAACCTTGCCGAAGGCTTCGATCCTCGTGAAAGCTGGCAAGATTGTCGAAATTGGTGCTGATTTAAAGAAGCCTGAAGGTGTGGCTGAAATTGCAGCCGATGGGCTTTTTGTGATGCCAGGGATGATCGATACGCACTCGCACATGGCTATCGCCGGCGGAGTCAATGAAAATACGCTTTCCATTGTTCCCGAAGTGCGTGTGAATGATGTGGTGGATGGCGATGATCCGACCATTTATCGTGCTCTGGCAGGCGGAACCACAACGGCACGACTGCTGCACGGATCAGCAAATACCATTGGCGGTCAGGATGTGGTGATTAAATTGAGGCCTGGCCAGGCGGGCCGCGACTTGATTTTGAAGGATAGAAATCGCCCACAAGGTGTGAAATTCGCTCTGGGTGAAAATGTGACCCGAAAACCAGGCCGATTTCCGAACACCAGAATGGGTGTGGAAGCCACCATTGAGCGAGCATTTCAAGAAGGTACCGCTTACTCCAAAACATGGAGCGACTGGAAGGCGGCCAACGCCAAGGATCCAGCCAAGGCGGGCCCTGAGCCACGTCACGACCTTAGACTGGAGGCAATGGCGAATATTGTGAATGGCCAGATTAAAATTCATAGCCACTGTTATCGGGCTGATGAAATCTTAATGCTATTGCGAACGGCTGAACGGCATAAAATTAAGGTGCAATCGCTTCAGCACGTTCTGGAAGGCTATAAAGTTGCGGCTGAAATTGCAGCCCATGGAGCCAGTGCATCGACATTTTCAGACTGGTGGGCTTATAAAATTGAAGCCTTCGACGCAGTTCCTGCAAATGCAGCGATTCTGGCTGAGGCTGGTGTCAACTCCGTGATTAAAAGCGACGACTGGGAGCTGGTCAGGCACTTGAATCTGGAAGCGGCAAAGTCTGTCAAATACGGTGGAATGGCTGAGGAAAAGGCCTTGGCCATGGTCACAATCAACGCTGCCCGTGAGCTTGGCCTGGACCATCGTCTGGGAACCATCGAGGTCGGCAAAGATGCCGATCTGGCGATTTTTGACGCCCACCCACTGGACACCTTAAGCCAGTGCAGGGTGACGCTTGTGAACGGCGAAATCCAGTTTCAGCGTGACAAGAATCTGGCAGATTCTGTGAAGCCGAAAACTCTCGGCTCACTGGCCAGACGGGTGAAGAAATTGCCCCAGATTGAAGCCAATTTCAAGGAAGATCCTGATAATCACAAAGTCAGAGCTTTTGTGGGCGGGCGAGTTCACACGGTGGACGGCCCCAGCATTGCAAACGGTGTTGTGATTCTGGATGGAAATACCATTAAGGCTGTGGGTGGGCCTGAAACGAAGATTCCCAACGGCGCTGAAGTGGTGGATTTGAAAGGCTTTAACATCTGGCCAGGCCTGATTGATTCCGGCAGCCGGGTGGGGCTTTACGAAGTAGGCAGTTTGCGGGAAACGCAGGACGTGAACGATTCCGCCACATTCCAGCCAGAATTAACAACAGCCACAGCACTTAGAGCTGATAGCGAACTGATCCCGGTTACGCGTGCCAACGGCGTATTGACCATTCTGGCCCAGCCCGGCGGGGGCGTCATTTCCGGTCAAAGTGCCTTGGCAAATCTCGACGGCTGGATTCCCAGTCAAATGGTGGTGAAGGATCGGCTGGCCTTGAACGTGCAGATTCCCGGCTATATTCCGCCACGCGACCCTTCAATTTACGGCCTCCGCCAATTCACCCACGCGTGTGCTTGCGAGGATATGGCTGCCGGCCAGGATCACTCACACGAAGCCATGGCGGACGAACCCACTCCGGGCGGTGGAGGTGGCGACGCCGAGCGGAATCAGGCGCGGGAGAGGCGCCGCAAGCGTTTGGAAGAGATTGCAGAACAATTTAAAATGGCACTGAGATATCTCGATGCCAAATCGGCGAGCCAATCCGAGGCTGGTAATTTCCGGATTGATCCACGAATGGAGTCGCTCATCCCCTATTCCAAGGGCGAAAAGCCGGTCATTTTTCATGCCAATCACCGTGCAGAAATTCTTGATGCATTGCAATTGGCCAAAGCCCTCAAGCTGAAGGCGATTATTTCAGGCGGACATGAAGCCTGGAAAGTGGCTGCCGAATTGAAGGAAGCCAATATGCCTGTATTGATTGGCGGGGTCCTGCAATTACCGACAGAGTCGTTTGACCCTTATGATGCAACTTATACGAACGCCGCAAAATTGCATCAGGCTGGCGTGAAATTCGCCATTCAGTCGGGCGGTGGTGGTCCTGATGAAGCCACGGCTGCGAGGAACCTGCCATTCGAAGCGGGTACAGCGGCCGCATTTGGCCTGCCGGAAGAAGTTGCATTACGAAGTGTGACACTGGCACCGGCGGAAATCCTTGGCGTATCGGATCAATTGGGATCCATTACAGCCGGTAAAAAGGCCAATCTGGTGATCAGCCGAGGCTCGATTCTGCAAGCCACCACGCCGGTGGTATTGCTGGTGATCGACGGACGTGTGATGAAGCCTGAAAGCCGTCACACGCAACTGGCTGCGAAATATCGCGAGCGTCTCAAACAGGTCAAAGCAGGGATTGTTCCACTGGGTGTGAATCCAGCGAAATGAAATCGGGTCTGATCAAATCCTAATAAAAAAGCGGCCTCAGGGTCGCTTTTTTTCATATCCCGAAGTATTCCAGAAATAGTCCCACGAAGGCTGAAACGCTATTTGCAGAAATACTCAGCAAGGCCGCTTTTCTGCATGAAATGCGCAGGCTCAGGGCGATTGGATAAATTTCCGCCAGTATAACAAG
>CAMBZY010000406.1 GCA_945872325.1 Candidatus Kuenenia stuttgartensis
TAAAGCCCCTTTGCCAATGCCACATGATCGCCTTGCTTGAGGAGCCCGAGAAACAGGGCGGCCTCAGCTCCCATGCCTGAGGCAGTCACCAGAGCGGCCTCAGCACTTTCAAGACGTGCAATCTGATTCGCGAGTCTTGTGCCGTTCGGATGACCGTCGCGAGCATAAACATAGCCAGCCGATTGGCCAGCATATACGGAATCGACATGATCGAGATCATCAAATTCAAAAACGACGGACCACTCCAGAGGCGGCACCAGAGATCTGGTCGTCGAAGCCGGTAATGCTTCAGGACGAACACATTGGGTGGATGGATGGGCAGTCTGATCGTGGCTCATTCAACTTGCCTTCAGTCATTGAAAACGAGGACTTTCCCAGCCCTTCCATATCGCACAAATCCGATCATTGCTTATAATCTTTCCATCCTGAGCAGGACAAGTGCGAGAATCGAGAATTCGATTCTTCGGACCATTTGTCTCTGCTCCACATCGTATCCTGTCCTTAAAAGGATCATCAAAAAACATGCAGTTCACACAAGCGCCTCGCTGGGAAACCACAAAACGAACCTTGTCGAATGGGCTTGATGTGATTGTCTGTCCAGTACGGCGATCTCCGCTTGCGTGCGTAAACCTCTGGTATGACGTTGGTTCGCAAAACGAGAAGCCCGGCGAGCGTGGTTTCGCCCACCTCTTTGAGCACCTCATGTTCGAAGGGTCCAAGCACTATCCTGGCGATTATTTCAAGCACCTGCAAAAATATGGTGCAGGTGTCAACGGATCCACATCTTCTGACAGAACAAACTATTACGAAGATATTCCAGCCGACATTCTGGAACTGGCCCTGGCCATGGAGTCGGACAGAATGGGCCACCTGGTAGAGGCCCTCGACGACACCCGACTGGCCACCCAGAAAGGCGTTGTGACCAACGAATATCGCCAGAATTACTCCACTCAGCCTTACGGCATGGTCTCGCGGATTCTCTCCGAGACTCTTTATCCGGAGGGCCACCCGTATAGCTGGACAACGATTGGACTTATGGAAGAAGTCAACGCTGCAACCCGCGATCAGGTTGTGGCCTTTTTTGAGAAGTTCTATGTCCCTGCCAACGCCAGCCTTTGTGTGGCCGGTGATGTCGACTCAGAAGCCGTTTTTGACCTTGCCGAACGGTATTTTGGTGGATTCAAATCAGGCATGCGAGCCGCCGTCCCAAACGTGGCCGACATCAAGCTGCTCGAAAATATACGCTTGAATATGATTGATAACGTCACCCTGGAAAGGCTTTACATCGTATGGCCGACCGTCCGCCAGCTTACGGCTGATGAACCAGCGCTGGCACTCTTGGGCGACATTCTGACCAGTGGTCGCACCAGCAGACTTTACCAGGAGCTGGTCGTCAAACTCCAACTCGCTCAGGACGTTTCAGCCGGCCAATCTTCTCGAGAACTGGCAGGCCAGTTCTCCATCGTGGTTACGCTTCGCCCGGAAGCCTCCGCCGATCAGGTCAGGGCGATTATCGAACGAACCCTTTGCGACATGGCCGAGTCAGGGCCAACACCTGACGAGCTTGAACGAGTCATGCGCCGACGATGGTCAAGCTATCTCTTTAGCCTGGAACGGATTGGCGGGTTCGGTGGACTGGCCGACCGGCTCAACGCATTCAATAATTTTACCGGTGAACCAGACCGACTCTGGACGGACGCCCTGCGATATCGCCAAGTCACTACGGAACAGGTCTCCAAAGCGGCTGAAACATATCTCAGCCAGAAGCCAAGTCTGGAGATTCACGTCAAGCCAAAGACCCGGACGGTTGCGGAGCCAAATCGAGCTGAGGGAGTCAAAATCGGGCCTCCGAAATCGCATCGAATCAGTGAACCGACCGAGTTGAAAATTAACGACCGGGTCACTCTCCTGCTCGTACCACGCCCCGACTGGCCGGTCGCCTCAGGCGCGATTGCAGCCATGCCTCCAACAGATCTGATGGGCCCATTAGGCTCCGGCCTGGCCCAACTTCATGCCGCCTCAATGATGGAGGGAACGGCTCGCCGATCGGGCCCTGAGCTGGCTGAAGCGATTGAATCGCTGGGTTCAGGCATCTCACCGAACGCCGACTGGGACGGATTTCACCTCCTGTTCCAAGCCACATCCGATGGGCTCCTGCCAACCTGGGATCTCGCCTCAGAAATTTGGAGAGAAGCCTCGTTCCCGGACGTCGACTGGCAACGCCAGCGCAGCCGAATGATCACTGCCCAGAGGTCAGAGGTGGATCGTTTGGAAAGTCTTTCACAGAGAGCCTTTCTGCTCGGACTATTCGGCGCAGGCCACCGTTATGGACGCCCCCTGGGCGGCATTCCTCAAGGCTTGGAACGGCTCGGCCATCACGACCTGACACGAGTCCGCGAACGATTGAATCGACCTGATCAAATGGCTGTGGTTCTGGTCGGCGACTACGACCAATCGGCCATGTTTGAAAAGATTCAAAAATTCTCGGAAACTCTCGAACGGCCCACCCCTCTGGATCTGGCTGAAAACGCCATCAACTTCGAAACCCCGATCCATCAAGGAACGAAGCTGATTGTGGTGAACAAGCCAGGCGCCCAGCAAGCGGTGATTCGAATGGGGCAGATTGGCCTGACCTCTGGCGATCACGATCGCGACGCTCTTGGGCTTTGGAATCTCGCCCTTGGAGGGCTTTTCACATCACGTCTGAACCATGTTCTGCGAGAAGTGAAAGGGCTGACATACGGGGTCAGAAGTGGATTTGACACCCGCAGAGCCATGGCTGGGAGCTATCTGGTGGCGTCATCCGTAGAGCACGACCGATGTGCCGAGGCGATTGAAGCCGTTCGTCATGAGGTCTTCACCATGCTTGGAGAGCGTCCCCTGACGGTCACTGAACTTGAAGACGCCCGCCGAAACCGTCTTGAATCGACCGCTCGGGAGGATGACACCTGCTCAAATGTAACGCGCAGGGTTGTTGACACATGGCTGGCTGGGGAGCCAATCACCGAGTCGAACGACCTGATTGAGCGATATCGAAAACTGACGATGGACCAAGTGCTTGAAACCGCTACACGGCGGCTTACGCCTCAGAATTGGCTCACCGTATTGGTGGCCGATTGGGACAAAGTCAAATCGGCCGTGGAAGCCCTCGGTTTTGATCAAATTGAGGTCATGGCACCCGCAGATTTAATCATTCAATAAATGGTGAATTTCAAATACTTCGTGGAAGCCGAGTGAATTGTAAAACAAAGCAATCATTGAGCCTCCCTGAAATATTTGCGGAAACGGAACCTATGAAAGTTTTGTCAGTCATTGACTCGTTCACCAATCTCTGATAGGTTACGAGTTGTACGAGATGAAAACAAGTGTGGTTTAAATCCGCTGTGTCTGACGCTGATTGCTGGAGATTGAATGCGAGGCATCGCCCTGAAAATGCTGTTCGGCGACCCTTCCAAGTATCTTGGACTGGTTCTCGGTATGGCTTTCGCTGTCTTGCTCGTGAATCAGCAGGCAGGAATTATGATCAATGTGATTGGCCGAATCGCCAGCATGATCCTCGACGTACCTGAAGCTTCGATTTGGGTGATGGACCCTGGTGTCCCGAATACAGATACCGTTATCCCGATCAGGGATACAGAATTGGCCCGGGTCAGAAGTGTCGATGGAGTGAAGTGGGCTGCGCCTTTGCTCAAAGCCAATGGACGGATCCATACGCCTTCAGGACAAGTGACTTCGATTGTTTTTTACGGGCTTGAGGATGCCACTTTGATCGGTGTTCCGAACCGGGTGATTCTTGGAGATCTCGGCGATTTAAAGCTGGCGGATGCAATTGCGCTTGATGAGTATGGATATAA
>CAMBZY010000407.1 GCA_945872325.1 Candidatus Kuenenia stuttgartensis
CAGACACCTTTCGACTCCCGAAAATCAGGTCACTCCAGATCATGCATGAACTAACTGTGACCCCATCGGGTCAGATTCGAATCCGTGAGTCGCAAAACGAACATGTTGATAGCGATCGGCTGAAAGGCTTGGTCGAAGCCTATCAGCAAAGCGTGGCGCAGGGGATGTTACAATCGGCGACAGATTCGATGGGCGGAGAATTGCCGGCCTCGTTTGAATTTGTCCGATCGGTTGCGAGGCTTTATCTCACAAACCTTTCCAAGTCGGCATTGGCGGAAATGGGTCACGAGATTGGCGACCTTCCGCCCCCGGTTGCAGAACTTGAGCGACTGATCCTGCAAGCTCCACCCATGATTGGCCTCGAATATGTGACATCCGAGGTTCTTTCGAATTGGTGGAACCAACTCGATACACTCACTCGAAAAGAAATAAAATCGCACTCAGGCGGCGCAGAGGGATTCCTCAAGGATCGGATCCCTCAATGGCGTTCCGTGGGTCGGGTGACATTCCACCTGGCAGAAAACAAGCGTAATACGCAATATCCATTTGCATTTCTGGCGACTTACGCCAGCGGCCTGACGGCACAAGGGAAAGTCAAGCACGAGCCCCTGGGCCGGGCACTTCAGCAATATGCGGGCGACCAGAACCGCAAGGAAATGCTGGCGCTTTTATTACCTGTTTTTAAAGCCGCCGAATCTTCGGATTTTATTCGAAAACTGGTGGATAGTGAGGAAATCTATCACCCGATTGCCTGGACACCCAGAGAGGCTTATGGATTCCTGAAATCTATTTCATTATTTGAATCGAGTGGCTTGGTCGTTAGGGTTCCGGACTGGTGGAACGCGCAGAAGCCGACTCGGCCTCAGGTGAGTGTGAAGATTGACTCAAAGAATTCGGTGGGGGTCGGTCTGGACGAGATGCTGAATTTCTCGGTTGCCATGAGCATGGATGGAGAGACTCTGAGCAAGGATGAAATGCAAGAGTTGCTGGAATCCACCGGTGGTCTGGTTCCGCTCAAGGGCAAGTGGGTGGAGGTGGATAAGGATAAGCTCAAGCAGGCTTTGGAGCATTGGAAGGGTGTTGCCCAGGATGTTCGTGCGGAAGGGATTACATTCTTTGAAGGGATGAGGATGCTCTCCGGCGCTCATCTGGCGAAGCATGAAATGGGGGCAGCCAATGCGGAAATTCGCGAATGGTCAGGGCTGACGGCGGGAGCGGAACTGGATGAAATCCTGAAGGGGCTGCATTCACCGGAAACGCGTCAGGAGAAAGCTCCGGCAGAATTAAAAGCGGAATTAAGAAAGTATCAGCAGACTGGCTATGGGTGGCTGCGATTTATTGTGCGATTGGGGCTTGGAGGCTGTCTGGCAGACGATATGGGGCTTGGTAAAACCGTTCAGGTGATTGCATTATTGCTCGACATGAAGACTGAGAAAACCAGGAAGAAAAATAAAGCCAGTCTTTTGATCGTTCCTGCGTCGTTGATTGGGAACTGGAAAACGGAGTTGGCAAAATTCGCTCCCACATTGTCATTTGCCGTGATTCATCCTTCCGAAGCCAAGGCCAAGGCTGGGGAATGGAAAAAGGAAGATGCAGACGACGTGGATTTAATCATGACCACCTATGGGATGATTGCCCGTTATGAATGGATGAAAGCATATCACTGGAGGCTGATGATTCTGGATGAAGCCCAGGCGATAAAAAACAGCGGAACAAAACAGACCAGAACCGTGAAGGAACTGACGGCAGGAAGCCGGATTGCAATGACAGGAACGCCGGTAGAGAATCGGTTGTCGGATCTTTGGTCACTGTTTGATTTTCTGAATCCAGGGCTGTTGGGAACATCAAAAGAATTCAGCAGTTTTGTGAAACGGTTGCAGGGTGGAAATCCACCATCGTTCGAGCCTTTGCGAAACCTGGTCAAGCCTTATATTTTAAGGCGTTTGAAGACCGATAAAAAGGTGATTTCGGACCTGCCCGACAAGACGGAGGTGAAGGCTTATTGTACTCTGAGTAAATATCAGGCTGCATTATATCAGCAGGCGGTGGATGAGCTTCAAAGGCAGTTGAACGAAGTGGATGGGATGCAGAGACGGGGGATTGTACTGGCCCAGTTAATGCGATTGAAGCAGATTTGCAATCATCCGGCTCAGGTGACAGGATCGAACGATTATGCGCCTGACCGGAGCGGTAAGTTTGGTCGATTGGCTGAGATTGCGGAAGAGATTGCATCTCGTCAGGAGAAGGTCTTGATTTTTTCACAATTCCGTGAGATTGCAGAACCGATTGCGGAATTTCTGGCAGGAATATTTGGTCAGTCAGGGCTGATTCTGCACGGGGGGACGAGTGTGAAGAAGCGGAAGGAGTTTGTGGACGAGTTTCAATCGGAGGATGGGCCGCCGTTTTTTGTGTTGTCATTGAAGGCAGGCGGCACGGGTTTGAATCTGACAGCGGCATCGCATGTGATCCACTTTGATCGCTGGTGGAACCCTGCGATTGAGAATCAGGCGACAGACCGGGCGTTCCGGATCGGTCAGAAGAAGAATGTACTGGTGCATAAATTTATTTGTCAGGGGACGGTTGAGGAAAAGATTGATGAAATGATCACTCAGAAGAGCCAGATTGCAGGCGAGGCGATTGGTGGGGCGGAAGACTCAGGTGAGGCCTTGCTTACTGAAATGGATAATGATACTTTGATGCGGTTTGTGAAGCTGGATTTACGACAGGCGACATCCGGCTGAGAAATAAGAGAAAACGGAGTGAGGAAACTCCCGATGAGCTGGTACTACGATTACAAGCCATATGTCAGCGTGGCGGAACGACGTGCCAAGGCTGCCAGGGCGATGCAGAAAATGGCCAAGAATGGCCAAAAGATTACGCCCGTAAGTATTGAGGGTCGCAAGATCACCAAGACTTTTTGGGGCGATGCCTGGTGCACGAATCTTGAGGGATACAGCGATTATGAAAATCGACTGCCCCGGGGCCGGACCTATGTGCGCAATGGTTCGGTGGTGCATATGACGATTGAGAAGGGCCAGATTGTGGCCTTTGTGAGTGGGTCGGAATTATATGAAGTCGTCATCAATATCAAGCCTTTGGTCAAAGACCACTGGAAAAGGCTGAAACGCGAGTCGGCTGGAAAAATTGGGACTCTGATTGAATTATTACAGGGCAAGCTCTCAAAGGCTGTGATGGAGATGGTGACAGATCGGAAGCAGGGCCTGTTTCCGAAGCCTTCCGAGATCGAGATGGAATGCAGTTGCCCTGACTATGCCGGAATGTGCAAGCATGTTGCGGCCGTGATGTATGGAGTGGGAAACCGGCTTGACCGTTCGCCTGAGATACTTTTTGAGCTTCGGGACGTAGATCATCTGGAATTGATTGAACAGGCCATACCAGCGGCTCCGATCGGTGCCCGAACGGGTGCTCCGGGAATCTCGAACGATGATTTAAGCGATATTTTCGGTATTGAATTGAGCGATGAAACGCCAGCCAGTCCATCACCAGCCTGGATTTCTCCGAAGTCTGGTGTGAAAAAGACGCTGACATCCAAAGCACCTTTGAAGGGGCCTGCAAAAGTTGCAGCCAAGCCGGTTCAGAAAAAGGTCGTGGCGAAAGCCGCCAGGCCGAAACCTCAATTGAAGGAATCAGTGATTACGAAGATGGAATCTCCTAAAGCTTCTCCCAAGTCTAAAGTGAAGAAAGCGGTAGCGACTAAAGCAGTTGCGAAAGTAGCTGTCAAGCCAGCAGCCAAAGCGGCACAAGTGAAAGCGGCTGCCAAGCCCGTAGCGAAGAAGGAAGTGGTCAAGCCAGCTGTGAAAGCGGTTGAGAAAGTGGCTGCCAAGCCAGCTC
>CAMBZY010000408.1 GCA_945872325.1 Candidatus Kuenenia stuttgartensis
CAGGTGCCTCAGGCGGTGTGAATTATCGTCAGGAAGATTGGGTGAAAACTGCACGCGAGATGATCGGTCGTGATGGGCCTGATCTGGCGATCGACAGTGCAGGCGGTAAGACCATCGACGACCTGATCGACCTCGTCCAGCCAGGCGGATACGTTGTGAACTATGGCCAGACCACTGGTGCGTGCCAGAATCTGGAAGTGCGCCGCCTGTTCTGGAAACAAGTGAATCTTCTGGGAACTACGATGGGTAACACATCAGAATTCCGAGCGATGCTGAAGTTTTATCAGGAGCGTAATCTCAGGCCAGAAGTTGACCGCGTTTTTGAACTCTCCGAGGCAGGTGCCGCTCATGAACATTTGGAGAGTGGCGAACAGGCAGGGAAGATTGTTTTGAGAATTAAATCGTGATGGGTATTTATGTTATGGTCATTATGCGAATGTAGAACGAAAGGGTTCTGCTCTGTTTGAGACGAGCCTTTTCAGTGTAGAAAGCTTACAATACGAATTGAACGACGACCTGTATTCGTCTTGTTCAAGAATGGACACGACCACCATGACCGCGACTCTCAGCACCCGACGCCCGAACCTGCCTCCTGCACTTGCTGCTTTCAAGCAACAGGGACGCGATGAACTGGCACAGTTCATTCGAGAATCCAAGGCTTTGCTTGGCGATAAGCTTGTCATTTTAGGGCACCATTATCAGGCTGACGATGTGATTCAGTTCGCTGATTTCACCGGCGATAGCTTCAAACTTGCTCAGGAAGCCGCACGCGTCAAAGGCTGCCAATACATCATCTTTTGCGGCGTTCACTTCATGGCCGAAACGGCCGATATCCTGACCAATCCAGACGTTGAAGTCATTCTCCCTGACCTCTCCGCCGGTTGCTCCATGGCCGATATGGCGGACCGTGAAAGCGTTCAGAATGCCTGGCAGGATCTCGATCGACTTGTCGGCGCAAGCGACATCATCCCTGTGACTTACATGAATTCCACAGCCGACCTGAAGGCCTTCTGTGGTCGCCATGGTGGGATCGTCTGTACCAGCTCCAATGCCCGATCTGTGCTGGAATGGGCCTACGCCCAAAAAGGTCGTGTCCTGTTCTTTCCAGACCAGCACCTTGGTCGAAATACCGCCAAGGCCATGGGAATGCCGCTCGATGAAATGGTGGTCTGGGACCCGTTCGAAGAACTTGGTGGTAATACCGAATCTGCCATCCAAAAATCAAAAATCATTCTTTGGAAGGGGCATTGCTCAGTCCACCAGATGTTTGTTCCCGAGCACATCGACGCCTTCAGGGCACGTGATCCCGAAGTTAAAATACTGGTTCATCCCGAATGCAGGATGGAAGTGGTCGATAAAGCCGATTTGGTTGGATCCACCGAGGGCATTCTGAAGGTCCTTCGAGAGGCTCCATCTGGAAGCCACTGGGCCGTGGGGACCGAGCTCCATATGGTAAATCGGGTAGCTAAGTCAATGCCTGATAAGAAGATCGATTTTCTTTCTCCAATGGTTTGCCTGTGTGCGACCATGTATCGAATCGATATGCCGCATCTTGCATGGACTCTCGACGAACTCCGTCAAGGACGGGTTGTCAATCGGATTACTGTCGATGCTGAAACCACGCACTGGGCCCGTGTTGCCTTGGAGCGAATGCTTGCGGTGAAGTGATTCGTTCTGATTTTGAAACGGGTGAAGGATGCCATCCCAAGAGCAGTCAAATCCGGAACTCGATGTCCCAACACGAATCCGTAATCGTAGTCGGTTCGTTCTTTCAGCCATCACACACCTGACATTGGCGTCGATCCTGCTTGCGCTTTGCCTTGCACGGAGGCCTGTCGCGCTGGAACCCCTGCGATTTTTTGTCATTCTTGGGCCCCGACTGGCATTTGCCTTTCCGCTACTGCTGATCACTCCGTGGGCTTGGTTTGAGCGACGGAGGTGGCTGCTTTTAGAACAATTACTCGCGTTCGTGCTGGTGGTTGGTCCACTGATGGGCTTGAATCTGGGCGGAATTCCGCATTCGTTTGGGAAACGGCCTCCGGGTGGTCCAAATGTTGTAAGAATCATGACTTATAATATTGGCCCCAATGGATTCGACCTGGAAGCGATTATTGAATATTTGAATTCAGAGGATATTCATGTCCTGCTCGTTCAGGAGGATACGTTTCTGTGGCGGTTACAAGCACGATTGGCGTTAGAAAAGGGCTGGTATGCCAATAAATATGGGACGATTTTTTCGAGAATTCCAATTGTTGCAGAATCTGAAGAATTGGCGGATGAGTTGGGCGGAGAAAAGCTTTATGCAGGCCACCTTTCAATCGCTCGTCTGAAAAGTGATACGATCGACATTCTTGTAGGTTCAACGCATGGGCCATCATTGCGAGGAGCGTTTCATAAATTCGCAGATCATTTGGACACCAAAGAATTAAATCGGGCAATGAATTGGCAGGAGCGTCAACTCCAGCGTATTGCCGTAATGATGGATCAAAACGACGGCCTTCCACTCGTGGTTGGAGGTGACTTTAATGTTCCTCCCCATTCGATTTACAGCTATCCGCTCGAAAAACGTTTTCGCGATGTTTTTGCCGAAATTGGATTCGGCTACGGGTATTCGTTTCCATCGCGCTTGCCCTGGCTTCGCCTTGATAAGTTTTATATATCCAAAGGCTGGCAACCGCGTCGGTGTTTTATTGCTCCTGACTTCGGGTCCGATCATCGCCCATTATTTACAGAATTGTTGCTGGAAGATATGGCTCCAAAGTCGAAATCGTAGTTCAGTCAATCTCCAAAATTCCGCTTTTTTCTGAGTAAGTGGTGATAATGCTGTGCGAATCTGTGAGCTTCATCGCGTGCGCATTGCAATAATCTTAATGCAAACGAGTGTCTTGAGAGGACCAGCGGATCGCTCAATCCTACTCTGTAGATTTCTTCCTCGCGTTTTGCAAGCGAAATCAAACAAGGAGGCTTGATCCCCGCTTCCTCAAAAGCGGACATCGCGGACGATAGCTGGCCTTTGCCTCCGTCTATCAGAAAAATATCAGGCAACGGTTCATCCCGCTTGATCAGGCCTTCGATCCGCCTTGAAACCACCTCTTTAATCGAGGCGAAATCATCTATGCCCTTGACCGTCTGAATCTTGTATCGTTTGTATCCGGGCTTGAATGGTAGCCCATCCACAAAAGTGACTAACGATCCCACCGTTTCCGAGCCGCCAAGGTGGGCGATATCCACACAATCAATGCGTCTGGGGATTTCATCCAGCCCCAGAATCTTTTTCAGGCCACGTAAGCCCTTTCGCGGGTCAACGTAAAAGACTTCCGGCTGGGCGTGCGTACGCAGGTCACCGCGTAAGGCGAGCGAATCTATTGCTTTGAGTTCGTCTCGAATGCGAGCGGCGGCTTCGAATCTCATTTCGCGACTCGCTTCACGCATTTCTTCGTTCATTTCTTTGACCAGATCGCCTTTCTTGCCATCAAGAAACATGATCAGTCGACGTATATCCTTGCGATAAGCGGCTTTGTCGATCCTCAAGTTGCATGGTGCCGTACACTGGTCAATCGATGCAAGCAGGCAGGGGCGGAACCACCTCCAGCGCGGGTCGTCTTCCTCAATATCAAGCTCGCATGTGCGAAACTTAAAAATCTTTTGAAGGACTTGGATCGCACCCCTCAGGCTCTTGGCTCGCGGGAACGGGCCGTAAAGTTTTACGCCCCGATCGGCCGGCTGTCGCGTGAAATTCACTCGCGGAAAGTCGTCGCCGGTGGTGATCTGTAAATAAGGGAAACTCTTGTCGTCTTTAAGTTCAGCGTTATGTTTGGGCTGAATGTCTTTGACAAGACGGGCTTCCAT
>CAMBZY010000409.1 GCA_945872325.1 Candidatus Kuenenia stuttgartensis
CGCGCTGGATGGGGGCGTCTGCAGAGACGGGAATCACTTCATACTGCTTTTTGAGTTCCGTGACGATCGACCATTCCTGACCTGGTGATGATGAACGGAAGTCGAATCCACCCAGGAGTTTGGCGTCTGTTCCGAGAATCCCAACCTTCTTGCGGTTTGTGCGCGATACCACTTGAATAGACCGGATCAACTCGTATTCCACGGGCAATCCACGGTCGAAGAATGGCACGACCACTTCTTCGAGACCACTGGTGAAAGCCACTCCCATAAAAATTTCTTCTGACGATTGACGGGCATCGCTAGTCGAGAGCACGCGTCGTGGCTGGATTCCAAATCGCTTTTCAGCTTCGCGGGCATTTTCTGAGAAAAGGTCTGTTTCCAGAAGGCTCAGGCGGATTTTCGATCCACCAAGAGCGGCAATTTCTTTGAGATTATTAATCAGGTCGTCTTTGACCTGAACGTATTCGCCGGGAACTGTTGGACTGTAGTAAGCCTGTACGAGTACGGGTTTTCCAGGCGGAATGGAGCTGATCAGATTTCGCGAATCCCGGGAGAGCGTATGAAGCCGTTCGGAGGTGGCATCGACACGTGCTCCGGCGCGATTGATCACGGCAAAAAGACTGGTTACGCTCAGGACAAGGCAAGCGACACGTACCAGACCATGTCCCCACATGGATCGGCCTCGTGGACCACCGGACCAATTTCGTCGCCCAATCATCAGGACGTTCAAATAGATCATGGACGCAGCGATGCCAAGGAAGTAAAAAACGCTACTGATCGGAATCACACCTGTGCCAAAATCAGAGAATTGGGACGGTATAGAAAGTCGGCCCAGTGCACGTCCGGTAGTTCCAGAGAACAGCAAACTGAAGAGGTTCAAAAAGACAGGAATAGCGCAAAATACTCCACCCAGGATGAACCCGACGGTGAGATTATTGGAGATGCTGGATGCGACGAGTCCGATCGCAACCAAGGCTACGCCCATGAACCAATAGCCAATATAGTTAGCGAAAATCACGCCCAGATCAGGCTTGCCGAGCAGGTTCAGGATCAGCACATAGCTCAGTGCAAAGAGCAGTGAGATGGTGTAAATGCCCAGTGAGGCAAGGTATTTGCCAACCACAATTTCGTAGTCGCGGGCTGGTAGGGTCAGCAGAAGTTCATCGGTACCAAGCCTTCGTTCTTCAGCCCAGGCGGTCATGGTGATGGCTGGGATGAAGAATAGCAGTAGGTAGGGCATCCAGGCATTCAAAGGGGCCAGATTCGCCAGATTATTGGCAAAGAAAATCGGCTGCCAGAAAGCGGCCAAGGCTCCGATGAAGACGAACAGGGTGATGAAAACATAGCCTGCCGGGCTGGCAAAAAAACTGGCAATATTGCGTTTGACAACGGCCTTGATCACGTGGGGACGCAGGGCCGCCCTGGAAGAACTCGGTCGCTTTGCGTTGTCCGACATGTTCTTGAAAAACTCCTGTCAAAACCATCGAAATGAGTGAGGCAGACCATGAACCGCGAATGGCATTCAAGGCTGTTTACTATGGGGGGAATGTCAAGCTGTCAAGTGGTTTGGGTCAGGCGACTTCTTGAGTGAGTTCGCGGAACCGATCTTCCATGGTCTTGCCTGCTTCGGTCAACTGTTTTGGAGTACCGTCAAAGACCAGTCGGCCTTGATGCACAAACAGAACCCGATCGGCTACAGGCTCCACTTCCTGAAGGATGTGGGTCGACACAAGAATGGTCTTTTTGCGGCCAAGCTCACGAATTAGGCTTCTGACACCACGAATCTGGTTAGGGTCGAGACCGCTGGTCGGTTCGTCCATAATCAGGACATCGGGATCATGAAGCAGTGCCTGAGCCATGGAAACTCTCTGTCGGTAACCTTTTGAGAGTTTTCCAATCGACTTGTTGGCCACCTGTTCCAAAGCACACAAGCCGACGACTTCTTCGACACGACCTTGCAGATAGCTGCCATGAAGCCCCCTGGCTTCACCAAAGAAGTCGAGGAGTTCGAGCGGAGTCATGTCAGGATAAAGTGGGCCGTTTTCTGGTAGATAACCGAGCCGTTCGGCTGCGGCGATCCGATCTTCGGATACATTCACACCCGCAATTTTGGCTGAACCGCTGGTGGGTGCCAGAAAGCCTGTCAGGAGCTTCATTGTGGTAGATTTACCGGCTCCGTTTGGACCCAGAAAAGCGACGACCTGTCCGGCAGGGATCGAGAACGTCATGTCTCGAACCGCGATAAATCGGCCATATTGCTTCGTGAGTCCGTCAGCGATGATCATTCCTTCGGCGGACATCCGTTCAGTGCTCCCAAATTTCAGGAAACTCAGCCTCGCGCATCAGGCCCAATTTCAGTCGGCCCGATTTGCGTACCGTACCAATCGTTGAACAATCCATTTTATAGGCATAATTGATACCCCTCGTCAACACCTTATGACGCATGTCTTTGATCTTGTCGCCATATTTCCTTGCTAAATCAGGGGTTTAACGCCCTTTGTCCGGTCTCATCAAACCTGCCACAACGTCGCAATCAAGAGTCGCCAAATCACCACGAATCAGTTTTAAATAGGCCACGGCACCCATCGCTGCATTGTCCGTACAGAGCCACATCGGAGGTGTGAAAAGTGTCACCTTTTGCCTATCACACATTTCTTGCAAACTCGTTCTTAAAAGTCGGTTCGCTGCCACTCCACCACCCACCACCAATCGTTTATGACCTGTCTGCTTCAAAGCCTGACGGGTTTTGATCACGATGCTTTCCACAGCTGCAGCCTGGAAACTGGCTGCGAGATCGGCGATAAGCTGAGGCCTTTGTAAAGGATCGTCCGCCCGTGTCTGATTCGCTTGAAACGCTCTTAGGACGGCTGTTTTCAGTCCTGAATAGCTAAAAACCAATCGAGAATCCTGCGAAAAAGGGCGTGGAAAATCAAACGCTTTTGGGTCGCCTGACTCCGCAGCCCTTTGGATGACCGGTCCGCCGGGATATCCCAGCCCAAGCAAAGTCGCCACTTTGTCAAACGCTTCGCCAACGGCATCATCCAGTGTACCGCCCAGCCACGTGGTGTCGAGTGCTGTTTGACAGTCCAAAAGCGTTGTGTGGCCACCGGATACGATCAGCCCAAGGCAAGGAAAAATCTCTGAGGATGGGTCTGCCAACTGGGCTGCATAGAGGTGAGCCTCCATGTGGTCATATGTCAAAAGAGGCTTGTTCAGCACCATTGCCAGCGTTTTTGCGACCGTTAAGCCAACGACTAAAGCCCCTACAAGGCCGGGCTTTGTGGCGATAGCAACAGCATCTATGTCAGGGTAATCAAGATTTGCGGCATCAAGGGCTTGGCGGATCACCGGGAGGATGGCTGTAAGATGAGCTCTGGAGGCAATTTCTGGAACGACTCCTCCAAATGGCCCGTGCAGCTCAATTTGGGATGTCACCACATTTGACAGGCATTTAGGGACGGGCAAGGGACCGTCCAGCGAAGCGACTACCGGCCAAGGGCATTCGATCAAGGCTGCGCTGGTCTCATCGCAAGTGGTCTCAATCGCAAGAATGCAGACGGTTTTGGATAGTTCTGTTGCGGGGGTCATTAAGTTCTCGAACCATGATTTGAGATGACAGGCAATGCCAGAAGCTTTTCCAGTTGCTCAAGTGCTTGCAGAGGGTCGCACAACTGAATGGCACGGGCAGGGCCATGCCTGCCCAGATCGTCGCGTAATTTGGGGTCGTGAATCAAGTCCGAAAGTGTTTTAGATAATACGAAAAGATTGTCAGGTGGAACAAGCCGGCCACACTCAGGCGTGATAATCTCGGCAGAACCTCCAAAATTTATCCCCACGCTGGGCCGACC
>CAMBZY010000410.1 GCA_945872325.1 Candidatus Kuenenia stuttgartensis
CACCACCACCCTCTCAGCCTCGATCCGCTCCTGATCAGGCCCGATGATGACTGGAAATTCGCCATCCAGATCGATCGATTGAACAGCATAATTCTGTCGATGCTCAAACAATCCGCCCGCCACCTTGGCCGCCAGATCCACAAGCAACCTTGGTGCCTTGCTGGCCATCAAGACTCCGGCAGACGGTTCAAACGCTGTGACAAAACCTTTGGGGACTCGCAATCCCGGATAATTCCGCACCACTTCAGCCGATGTCAGCAACCGGCAAGGAATGTCGAGATTCTTCAGATTAGCAGCGATTTTTGGGACATAACTGCTATCGTCGGGACCGAAGCTCAGGCCGCCAGTCCGGACATAAAGGCTTTCGCCAGTATCGGCTTCGAGCTTGGCCCAGGCCCGAAAGGCATCGCCCATGAGATTGGCATAAAACGGGTCGGAATAGCTGTAGCGGATGATGCGCGATTCACCGTGCGAACTTCCATGTTCGTGGCCCGTCTGAAATTGTTCCAGAAGCAGAACCTGAACTCCACGAGCGGCCAAAGCGCAAGCTGTCGAAGCCCCTACGATGCCTGCCCCTATCACCACGGTGGGGCGACGTATCGCCTTCTGATTTTGAATCCGTGCCATCCGGGCATCCCTCTTTCTCAATCATTTCAACCAAAGAATCTGGCAGAGTGTTCTTACAAAAGGATTGTACGGATGGGAGTCGAACAAGCCAATCAGGCATGGCCATTATGGGTTGTCAATTGACGCTTCAAAGCTTCAAAAGTCGAGTGATCGTCTTGATCCAGACACAATCGAGGCATGAGCCCCACCACAGATCTGGCACCCAGATCGAGCAAGGCCCGTCTGCACGAGGTGAGACCACGTGGGCCAGTCAGGCCTCCCACATGCCACCCATCCTTCCCACCTTCCAGCTTCACTGGCCACCATGCCAGCCGGGTGGCCCCGTGAGCAGCCAGAACATCGAACACTTTTTTCATGTAAATCGACTGCGTTTCGACCTTTTCAGGAAACGCACCAGTCACTTCAAGCTGAACGCGGCCGTCGGCAAGTCGCACGGCATCGATCGAATCCAGAAGCAATGCCAGTGGAGCAGAAGGCCCTTCAGCCCCGAGGCTTTTCAAGCTGGCCGTGTGGCCGATCAGGCAGGCAGCAGACTCAAGGATTTTGCCTCCTGTCAGCTCGCGCAAGCGGTTGTCCTTGAGCGTCACTCCGGAGCTGGTTAAATCGACGATAATATCTGCTATACCAAGACTTGGATGAAGTTCAAGGGCGCCGTCGGATGCCACCACGCGGTAATCGTGGATTCCTCTCTGGCGGAAGAAATCGCGTGTCAGATTGGCATATTTGGTCGAGATCCGAAAGATCTTCCCTTCTGACTTAAATCTGTGCGTAAGATCAGCCAGGTCCATCACATGCGTCACATCAATCCAACTCTCGGGCACGGCCACCACCAGTCGGCAACCGCCATAGCCCATGTCCTGAATGATCACCGATGTTCCGGTGGTGTTGTGCGCATGTTCGGCATAAACGTCGAAGCCGGTCACGCCCAAATGGCAGCGACCTTCGCGGACTTGTTCGACGATATCCGTCGGCCTCATAAAGACAACGTGGAACCGGCCGTGGCCTGCGATTGTGGCTTCATACTGACGGTCGCTGGCCCGGCGAATTTTATAGCCGGCCGATTTCAGGATTTCAATCAAACCGTCGTACAAATGCCCTTTGGAGGGAATCGCCAGGCGGATCGGGTCGATGGGCGTGTTCTGGTTCATGACTCGATCAATCGCTCCGCCGTCAATTTCTGGTTGAATTCCACAAGCTGACGGGAATCGGCACATTGGGCCTCCCCATCAGCACTCACCTCGATCAATATCTGGCCCGACGCGTCCGCCTGATCTGCTGGAGTCGCCAGACGGGCCCGATGTGATTTGGACCTGAGATTTTCAATCCAACGGATTGCAACCCGCATGGCACCAACCGACTCATCATGCGGCTGAAGCACATACACAGGCTGAGTTTGAGTCACACCTGACTGGCCGACAGACTGGATCACCCGTTCCAGACCGATCGCAAACCCGACTCCATAATCAGGCCCGTTGCTTAGTCCCAGAACCGAAACCAGGCCGTCGTATCGTCCCCCGCCTGCCAGCTCGACACCCTTTGCCCCAGCTCCGTGGAAACTGAAAGTCAGGCCGGAATAAAAGCCAATTCCGCGAGCCACACCGAGGTCAATTCGAATCCGCGAGGCTTCAATTCCATAGCGATTCGTCAGAAGATCCACCAGCCGCCCCAGCCTCTGCCTGGACTTCTCAGCCAAGGATCCGGTCGGATGCGACTTCAATTTGGCAAAAACCTGAGCCGGCTCGCCTGCCAATCCGCCCAGTTCATGAACCAGTCTGGCCGCCTTTGTTAGAGCATCCGGCAGTCGTTCCGCCATCGCCCATTTCTGCTGCAACCGTCCCAGAATGTCAGACTCTGTACGACGCCCAACCACTTCCGGTACAAGATGATGGAACAGTCTCTGCAGATCATGACCAGGCAATCCCTGAACCGACTGGCCCGTGGTTTTATGCCTTGATTGATCGCCAAGCCAGTCAGCCCAATGCTCCAAAGCGTTTTCGACATGCACCAGGCCCTTGCCTGAAGCAGCAGCATCGGCCAGTGTCTCAACAATCGCCTTGCGCGTCTCAGCCGGCAGCCCTGCAGCGGTCACAGCCTCAAGAATCAGTCCAACATCACCGAGTTGGATCGTCGAGCCCGTGACGCCTGCATTTCTCAAAGCCGCATCGGCCAGAGCGATCACCTCGGCATCAGCCTCCACAGAAGCATCACCTACCAGTTCGACTCCAATCTGGTCGATCTGGTTCAGGCCCCCTGCCTGATCGCCTGAAAGCCTGTAAACAGAACCTGTTACACTCACACGAACCGGGCCATTGGCAAGTTTTCCAGACTCAATTACAGATCGCACCACACCGACGGTCAGCTCTGGCCTCAGGCAAATCGGGCCTTGATCGCCGTGATATCCAATCTCAAGAATTCGGGTGGTGATGGCCGCCCCGCTCTTGCGTTCGTGCAGTTCGACAAGGTCAAAACCCGGGGTCTGGATCGGCTCATAACCCGCCAGTTCAATCGGCTGGCTCAGCCGTTCGGCCACGCGTTGAGACCGGATCAGGGCATCGCCACTTGTCGCAACAGTGCCACGCACCAGCGGTACTGGCTGTTCCATTTGATGATTACGCTCAAGGCTCACGTGGTCATTCCCTGCGGTTCGTTCAGCCGCTTTGTCCAGAGTTTTATTCTGCGCATTTTTGAGCGACAATTTCAGCAACCTGCTCCAGAGGCAAGTCTTTCGACTCCTGACGTGTTGTCAGATCTCGCAGGTGGAAAACCCCACGGGCAAATTCGTCAGGCCCTAAAATCAGCCCAAACCGATAACCTCGCGTTGCGCCATAGGCCATCTGCTTGCCGATCGGAATCTGATCCGGATAGCATTCCGCTGTCACTCCAGAGGCCCTCAAACGAGCCGCTATCTGAAACGGGACTTCCAGCGATACGCCTGCAAACTGACCCACAAGTACACCCGATGCCGGAACTTGGCCCGCCAGATGGCCGGATTCCTCCAGCAGGGCGACCAATCGGTCAAGCCCAATCGAAGCCCCGACTCCGGGTATCCTGCGCTGACTGAAAAGGCTGCCCAGATTGTCGTAACGACCACCGGAACTGATCGACCCAAACTTCTCCCAGCCGTTGACTGTGGTTTCCATCACCACGCCAGTGTAGTAATCCAGACCACGAGCCAGGCCCATATCGAATTGAACAGCATCGCCGGGAACGC
>CAMBZY010000411.1 GCA_945872325.1 Candidatus Kuenenia stuttgartensis
CAGAGATCCTAGAGCCCAGTCCGAAGGGCTGGGAAGATCGTTGCACATCATCTTTGCTTTTCGGCCTGAAAGGACGTGATTGCGGCCCTTCAGGCCTGAACCAGACTTTTGCCGTTCGCAAGAACCGGCCCTTCGGACCGGGCTGTAGGATCACGCCCCTTCAGGTCGAAATCTAGCCGCAGGGCGATAGCGCCCCCGGTTTCGGCGATTTAGAAAAAACAACCGGGGCTATCGCCAAGACCGGCTGGAAAGAAGCCGCAGGGCGAAAGACCACGGTTCGCTTAAAAAGCGGAAGATATTTTCGGCCTGATCTTTATTGCCCTTGTGAAGCTGAGGCTTTACTTTTGGCCTTAGCTTTATGTGATGCTCCGTGGTGGACTCCGCCAGTTTTCTTAATTTGGCGAGGTGCATCAGGGTGGCTGTAGTGGCTGATTCCGTATGAAATGGCCAGCGCCACTCCGGCCACAATCCATGTTTCTGCTCCAGTGGTTTCGAACAGAATCATGATTAGAAAGAGGAAAATGACGAACGAAATTGCAGCCGAAATCGGGGTTGCCGGGGGGATACCTGCCAGTAGGCCCAGAGCCATAATGACAGCCTCTTCAAAAATCGAAATGGCAACAACTTTGAGCGAAACGGTTCCGAATGTCCCGAAATCGAATGCGAAGAGTTTGCCTGCGATAAAAATGATCAGGAGGCCGACTGGCAATTGCATCAGGGTTTGAGTCACGGCGGCTTGAATCAGGAACTGGGCGCCGACATCACCTGCTCTGGAATATCCCAAAAAGCCGATGGCGACAAGAGATGAGATGATCATAGCGATAGGCACTTTGTAGTGCGACGATGATTTCAGCCACATATTCGATAGTCTCCAGATTAAGGGGGCATGGATTACTGTGATTGTTGGGCGCGAACACGAACGATGTTCAAGCAGCACCTTGCCTAAATAACCTATCATGGACAGTCGTTGGGCGTTAAGAAAAAATATGGGGCCGGAGAAATTTTATGGAATCCAACACAGGTCTTGACCATTGGGATGTTTATACTCCTTTCGTTCTGAAACTGGGTTTTTACTCTGAGACGATACAATCATGGTTGATCAGGCCCGCAAACACCCCAGACTGGATATGCTAACACCCGGGTCACGTTTTCCCACAGGGCGGCCGATATGGACGAGCACTTGACTGAACAACATGGATTTAAAGGACTTGTGGATTCAATCAATCGCGTTTGATGGTGCCTTTTTCAATTTTGGCGACCCAGTCGATATAGCCTTGGGAGTCGAACTTTTTGCGGGTACTTTCGTAACTCATGAACCGGACCATTCCAAAAATGGCACGTTCACCCCATGGGCGGTCGTGTTTCCCACCGATGGCCCAGGCAACACCGGTATATCCGTTGGCGTCCCGGCCATCCATTTCCCAGCGATCGTTGAGTTTCAGAGTAGTTTCAAAAGCTGTTTCAGCGTCGGGTGTCCATTCAAGGATCTTCTTCGCCCAATACATCCGCATGTAGTTGTGCATACGGCCGGTGAGAACCATTTCTTTCTGGGAGGCGTTCCAGAGAGGGTCGTGCGATTCAGCGCGTTCTAATTGGTCGAACGTGTAAAGATAAGTGCGTGGATCGTCCTTGTGTTTCGCAAGTGTTTTCAGGGCCCAGTCCGGGCATCCTTTCAAAGAGTCGTAATTTGGGTTAAAGAGGCAGTAATTGATTGCCAGTTCACGTCTTACAATAAACTCTTCAATGTAGGAATCGATTGAGCTTTGAGGATCACCGCTTTCGAGCACATTCAAAACCACGTGGATCGGATCAATATTGCCAAAGTGCAGGTGGGCAGAAAGCTCGCTTGTCATGTAGGGAGTGGGTTCGTTGCGTTCCGTACTGTAGCGGGAAAGTCTTTTAGTGATAAAGAGTTTAAGTCGTTTATGAGCTTCGACAGAGCCACCCTTGTATGCAGGTATCTCAGATGCCCCTGCCACTTTCAGCAAGCTCATCAGGTGGGTTTCATCCAGAGGTTCGCCAGTCGGGGTTGTGCCTTCATTGCATGCATGGTTTGCCTTTGGATTTGGCACAGGCTTGAGGTAGCTAGCCAATACCTTGTGAATTTTTGGTCTGATCGTTCGGGCTGCATATTCCTCTTTGACGAAATGTCTGGAAGGGATGACCACATCGGCGTCGACCAGCTGGAAGGCAACCTTCAATTCCTGTGCCAGGGAATCACGCCATAAGGCTGGGATTTTTAAAGGGTTTTCATCACTGACAATCAGTGCTGGCTGAAGTTCTGTGACGAGTTGGTTGATCACTTGGGGGGGATGGCCGAATCGGATGATAAACGGGACATTCTTTTCAGATAGTTCGAGGGAGGCGTCGATGAGCCCCTGGATCATGAACCTGAAGTGACGTCGTTCGGCATTGGGGAATTGATCGTAAAGGCTGAACGCGCAGATGACTGGCAGTTTTAATTGATTGGCTTGGTCAATTGCGTGATTCAGGGCCGCGTTTTCTCGTCCTCTCTGACTTCTTTGCATCCAATAGAGGACACATTTACCGTCCAGATGAACAGGATGTGAGTTCACGGAGCGGATTCGCAGGTCACCATTCATGATGCTGGACATATCAGTTTGCAATGTTTTGGCTCATCAGCGAGAGGATTCCGCAAGCGATTCAGGCAGATTTGTCTATTCAGCATAATCCATAGCCCGCCAAAAAAAAGAGGTGTTTTGCAAAATCAGTCATTTTGGTACGGAATTCGCTTTGTTAAGATTTCAGGTATGAATCCGTGAATCTCCGTCTAAATTTTTCGTCTTCACGAAAACTTCATGAGTGCGGGGTTCGAATCGCCTACAATTGTATTCAATGGATCTGAATCGGGTTTATCTCTGGCTTTGGATTGACAATGAATTGTCGAATTCTGGCCGATCTTCAAACCAACGGGACCTCTCCATGCGGAAGATTCAAGCCGATCGAAAAGGCTTCACTCTGATTGAGTTGCTGGTTGTGATTGCAATCATTGCCGTGTTAATTTCTCTGCTGCTGCCGGCTGTGCAATCAGCTCGTGAAGCGGCTCGCCGTACCCAGTGCGTCAATAATATGAAGCAGATTGGGCTGGCCCTGCATAACTATCACTCGACCCACAATACATTTGCACCTGGAAGAATGTTTCCCGATGTGATCATTGCGGGAGTGCCAAGGCTGACTTTAACCAGTTATGGCACGGGAAACCTGCCTAATGTCTCGGGCAATTGGTCAGGTTTTTATTCTGTACACTGTCAGATCCTGAACTACATGGAACAGACTGCAGCCTACAATGCGATGAACTTTTCCGGTGTGAATCTGGGGCAGCTGCAAAACTCGACCGGTGCAGTTGTTTCGGTGAATTACACCTCATACACGTTGACTTCCAGCACATTCCTCTGCCCATCTGATGCTTTCGGGCAAGGTGGTGGACCAGGTGGGGAGAATAACTACCGGGCCAATTTCGGCGGCAGCACGCCTTACGCTGGTGGTGGCCTGCGTGGCGATAACACTCAAAAGAGTGGTTCGGACAACGGTGTTTTCACCTACGGTCCAGGGATCGGGATCGGTGCCGTGACGGATGGTACGAGCAATACGGTCATGTTCTCTGAACGATCCAAAGGCTCTGCTTCCTTCTCAGCTCCATCCAAAAGCGATAGCGTGATTGGACCTTCGTACACGATGACATTCAATCCATTGATTGATGCCGATACGATGATGACCAACTGCAATAAGTCGTTCCCAAACAGTGCTTATTTCTATCAGCACGGTCGATATGCTTCGAGCCCAGGGTTCGG
>CAMBZY010000412.1 GCA_945872325.1 Candidatus Kuenenia stuttgartensis
CAACAACCGCTTCCGCCCAGAGTATCTGGAGCAGTGGCTTGCCAAGCCTACCCGAATTCTGCCTTACACGGCGATGCCTCAAAACATTCCGCCCGCAGGACCTGATGGTCCTGGTACTTCGAAGAGTCTTGTGGGCAACACAAGTGGGCAGGTGGCGGCCCTTCGTGATGCACTCTTGAACTACTCAGCGGCGATCGAGCAATCCATGGTTGCTGAAGGTGGCCCTGTGACTGCTCCTGCTGCACCTGCGGCTCAACCAGCTGCCAAACCGGCTGCTGGTGGCGAGTAAAACGTTCGCCTTGAATTGAACCTTTGGGGCACCACTTGTTAGAGAACTTCTGACAGATGGTGCCCTTTGTGATGTGTGATGAACAGATTTGACGGATGATCTTTAAGATCTCCACAACTTGACGAGAGCCCGAAATAGTCATGAAGTCCTATCGTCTTTCCGGTTTTATGATTGGTTCACTGATCCTCAGCGGCTGTGGTGGCACAACATCACTGGAAAACGCTGTGGTCGTTCCTGATCCGACTGTCAAAGTGGCCCAGACTGCGGCACCAGCTGCATCTAAAGAAGCTGCCCCCGCTGCTGCACCTACAGCTGAGGCTGCCAAGGCTGCACCTGCTGCGGCTGCATCTTCTGATGGATTTGGCACACTCAAAGGCAAGGTGGTTCTTGAGGGTGGCAAGCCGACCCTGAAATTCCTTGTCAATAAGGGCGATGCCGGAGTCAAAGATTCCAGCGTTTGTGCTGCTGACAACGTGATCAACGAAGTGATCCAGGTGGACGATGCTTCCAAGGGTGTTAAAAACGCCTTGGTCTACATCCCCAAGCCGACAGCTGTCAATCCAGATGCTTTGAAGGCTGTACAGGCTGCCAAAGTGGTTTTTGACCAGAAGAATTGCGTGTTCAAGCCACACGTTCTGGGCCTGCTGAAGGGCCAGACACTCGACGTGGTTTCCAGCGACACGGTAGGCCACAACGTGAACGCCAAGATGCGGGCCAATGGGGCCTCGAACAACCTGCTCTCACCTGGCCAGAAGACTACGTTTGTACCAAAGGCATCTGAAGGCCGTCCTTCTGAAGTGACTTGCGATATTCACCCGTGGATGAAGGCCTATTGGCTGATCCTTGACAATCCATACTTCGCGATCACCAACGACAAGGGCGAATTTGAGATCAAACTGGCTCCTGCCGGGACTCAGAAGATCGTTGTCTGGCAAGAAGCCGTCCAATTCGTGACACCAGCTTCCGGGCTCGACGTCACCATTGCCAAAGATGGTGTGACAGAGCAGGAATTCAAGGTGGATGGCTCGAAAGTCAAAGCCAACTGATCGTCTCCGACGATTCTGAATCATGAAAGCCAGTTTGCCCTTGATCTGGTCAACTGGCTTTTATTTTTTTGGCTATTTATGATGCCTCTATGGATGATATTTCGACAAAACTGGCCGATTTATATGAAATGGGGCTTGAGTCGCTCCCTTCACGAATTACAATAAGATTAGGAACGACGATTTGCTCTCGGTGGGATCGTCGGTCGGTCGCTACTTTCGGCGGTCCGTCATTTTGAATGCCACCGGTACTTGGAGCATTTAGATCTCATCATGAAAATTGCAAAGTCACATCGTGCGTCACTGGCCGCTTTCGGGCTAGCCTTCCTCGCAGCCTCCGCCTCAGCCCAAACCGGTTCGATCAAGGGCAAGATCGTACTGGGTGGTGCAGCCCCTAAGCTGGCACCTGTTGTCGTCAAGGGCGATGCGTCTGTGAAAGATGCCGCTGTTTGTGCCACAGTGGAGGTGCCGAACGAAGGTCTTGTCACCGATGGCACAAATGTCGCCAATGTGGTGGTTTACCTCAACAGCCCGACGGCAAAGAATCCAGAGCTTGAAGCTGAGATTCTCAAGAAGGCCAAAGAGATTGAAATCGATCAGAATAAGTGCGTTTTCATTCCTCACGTTTCTGTGATGCACTCAAAGCAGACTTTGACCTTCAAGTCAAGCGATTCCGTGAATCACAACGTCCGCTATTCCGCATTCACGAATCCTCCATTCAACCAGATCCTGGCCCCTAATGCGAAAACAGCTTCCCTGAAGCTCGTTCCTGAACGTCGCCCTTTGCCTTTGGCTTGCGATATTCACCCATGGATGAAGGGCTATCTGATGGTCTTCAATCACCCATTCTTTGTCGTAACAGGCAAAGACGGTACGTTTGAGATCAAGGGTATTCCAGCCGGTAGCCACAAAGTGGTCGCCTGGCAGGAATCAGCCGGTTATGTGACCACAGGTGCTGCTGCCGGTCAGGCTGTCATGGTCAAAGACGGTGAAGCCACCGACCTGGGCGAAATTAAAGTCGACGTCGCCAAGCTTAAGATTCAGAAGTAATTCTGAAGAGGTAATTGGACTAAAGTACAAGGCTTCGGGATTAAATTCTCGAAGCCTTTTTCATCACACGGAAGCAGATTCACGAAATGCGAAGCCTTGGACGAATCCTCCAGACAGTTGGGCTCATGATCCTCCCATTTGCGATCGTCTCGGAATTGGTCGGAGAAATCGGACTCGGCAGGAGCATGCTGATTGCCCTTGGGGGAATGATTTTCTTTCAGGTCGGTGTCGCCCTTCAGCAGACCAAAGGAAGTTGACAAACGACGAGTTGGATCGCCATAAACGGTTGACCAGTTTTTAATTCTTTTGGTCGTTCGCTGTGTTACCAATCGATTATTCTTCAGGCAATGACAATATGACCCTTAAACCAGGGCTGGCATTTTCGGCCCAGACCTTTCCGCCCAGCGCCTGAATGCCTGTCCGGGTGATCGCAAGGCCAAGACCAAGACCACCGGTGTGCCGATTTCTTGAGGCATCGCTGCGGAAAAACGGTCGGAAAATCGCAGAGACTTCCTGCTCCGGAACACCATCGCCGTAATCTCTGATCGTGATGATATAACTGTCTGAATTCTTCTCCAGTTTCACGTCAATGGAAGTTCCCGCAGGAGCGTGCCTTAATGCATTATCGAGAATATTTTCGAGACATCGGCTGAGGATCGATTCATCGGTATTTATGATCCACGATTCTGCCAGAACTTCATCTCTCTGGTAGGCGAATGTGCAGTTTCGAGATTCGCCCTGAAGGTTCATTTTCTCGAGTTCTGACTCCAAATACAAATCGATTTCAATTGGGAGTTTTTTGATCGTCGATTGACCGCTCTCCACCATCGAAAGTTGCAGGAGAATATCAGGCATTTTGCTGAGCGTCTGAATTTCTGATTCGAGTTTGTCGAGTGTTTCTGGCAAGCGTTTACCGGACCGGACACGTTCCAGCAACAGACGCATTCGTGTGAGCGGCCCCCGTACTTCATGGGCCACGCTGCGCACAACTTTACGCTCTTGTTCCACAAGCGATGAAACCTGGTCGGCCATTTGATTAAATGATGATGCCAGTTGGCCGATTTCATCCTTGCGAACAAGCTCGCTGCGAACCGTCAGTTCGCCTTTCCCGAATCGCTCCAGAATCATCTTTAAATTCTTGACAGGCACAGCCACCTGTTTATTCATCATCCATCCAAATAATGAAAGGACGGCTGCTATGAAGAGAAACAGTGAGGGGGGAATTCTTGGCGGTGGAACTTCGACCCATTGGATAATAAAAAAGTTCTGTGACGAGGTCGGGCTAATGAACGACAACATACCATTTCGACCTCTGCGTGGAGGCCTGATTCCATCCCGTGATTTCATTAAAGGGCGATCATGCTCGATTTCCCTGAAGATGTCTTCGACCAGCTCAGGGTGATCTTCAAACCCCA
>CAMBZY010000413.1 GCA_945872325.1 Candidatus Kuenenia stuttgartensis
CCAGACTTTCAGCGATATTCCAGCCAGCGACGGCCGCCGGATTCAAATTGGCTGGTTCCAGACCGAGACAAAAGAGATGCCGTTTAATCAGTCGATGACGATTCCTTTGGAATTGAAGCTGGTGAGCACTCAGGAAGGGCCTCGGCTGAAGTGGTCGCCTGTCAAGGAGTTGCAACAGCTTGTCAAAGAGTCAAAAGTGATTGATGTGAAGTCGCTTAAGCATGGCGAAGCGAATCCTCTGTCAGGAATCAAGGCGGAACTTGCAATACTGGATGTGGAATTTGAGCCTGGGAAGGCCACGGACGTATCATTTAACGTGCGTGGTGCGATCATCCAATATGATGTGAAGCGGCAGGACTTGCTGGTCAATGGCTATCGGACATTCGCTCCGATGAAAAATGGCAAGTTGCATTTGGAGATTTATTGCGACCGCACAGGTCTGGAAATCTTTGCAAGCGAAGGGCTTTCGTATATCCCAATGCCGTTTCAGCCGAGGTCGGAAGATGAGTCGTTTGGAATGAGCGTCAAGGGCGGTCAGGTGAAGATTGAACATCTTGTGCTGAAGAGGCTTGAATCGGCTTGGAAGCCATGATCTAAAGCAACATCAACAGGCGCCTGTTTTCCGTTCCATATTCCGTGATTGATCACAAAACTCTCAGGAGATTCGAAAATCATGATTCGCAGATTACCCCTACTGGGACTTGCTCTATTGGTTGCAATGTGTCCGCCTGTGTTTGGCTTTGAAATCAAGCCGAACGTTTTGGAAAAAGCCAGAGCGGAGCTTCAAAAAGCCGTGGCTGATGGACAGGTTGTGGCCGCTGCGCACCTTGTCGTGAAGGACGGAAAGCCGATTTATCACGAGGTGGTTGGCCTGAACGATGCGGACGATAAAACTCCGTTCAAGGCAGACAGTATTGTCCGAATTTATTCGATGTCGAAGGCTCTGACTTCGGTGGCGGCGATGACTTTATTTGATCAGGGCAAATTTCAGCTCGACGACCCTGTCTCGAAGTACATTCCTGCTTTCGAAAAAACCACGGTGATGGAGAAGGACGGCGACGCCTGGAAGACTGTACCAGCCAGGCGTCAGATCACCGTGCGTGACCTCTTTCGTCACACGTCTGGCTACAGCTATGGCGGGGAGCCTCAATATAAAGGCCGATTTGCAAAGGAAGGGCTGACTTATGGGTCGCCCATGGGCATGTATCCGCCCAGGATTAGTCTCGAAAAAGCTGCCGAGGCATGGGCTAAGATCCCTGCCGTGGATCATCCCGGAAGTCGGTTTATTTATGGCCTGAACACGGATCTGCTGGGTCGTCTGATTGAAATCTGGTCAGGCAAGCCGCTTGATGTTTATATGCAGGAGGGCGTCTGTAAGCCCTTGGAGATGGTGGACAGCGGCTTTTCGATTCCTGTGGAGAAGCGTTCACGGTTTGCCTCGTGCCACACAGTCAAGGATGGGAAGTCGATTGTGGTCGACAAAGGCACGACAAGTCAGTTCAGCGAAGGGTTTGGGTTCCTTTCAGGCGGTGGTGGGATGGTCTCGACGATGTCGGATTACGCAAACTTCTGTCAGATGCTGGTCGATGGTGGGACTTTCAAAGGTCGTCAGATTCTCAAGCCAGCCACATTGCAGGAGATGTTTACGAATCAGATGAAAGAGGCGGCCGGGCCGATGCAGTTTGGGCTTGGTTTTGCGATCAATGAGGTGAAGCTTGGGACGGGCTCGGATCAGGTGGTGGATCAGCAGTTTTCATGGGCTGGTTATGCGACGACCGATTTTCGGGTATTTCCTGGACAGAAGATGTTCCAGATCTACCTTCGCCAGCACCTTCCGTCAGCCTATGAATTCAATCGCAAGCAGATGGACCTGATCCAGACAGGACTTGTGTTGGACAAGGGGACAGCCAAAAGTCAGGCTGTGGGGACATGGCAACTGGAATATGAGCTTGAGGGGAACCAGATCACCGATGACTATCAGATCACATCCTCAAAAACCGGTGAGCTGACTGGCAAGCTGGTGCGTGCTGGGGCCACGGTTGCGACTCTTGAGAAGATAAAGCTGGAGGGCGAACAATTGGATCGTCAGGCGATCTCATTCTCAGCCAAGGGGAATCGTGAGGGGACGGATTGGACGGCCGAATTTTTTGGGACGATTAGCGGCGATGAGATCGACGGGATGGTCAAGATCAGCTTCAATGGCCAGACCTACGACCTGCCCTGGAAGCCGAAGCGTGTAAAGACTGTAGATGGTAAATGATAAGTGGCTTTTTTGATTGAGAAGATACCGGGCCGTGAGTGGGTAAAGTCGCACGGTCCGGAGTCGTCTAAAGTCCTCCCAATATTGGTAAGAGCGGTGATTGCTGGAGATTAGGCTGACTTGGAGATTGCTGGTACGGGAGGGAAGGAACTTTGAAAACTTGGCTTTTTTAGGGAATTCTGAACGACTGATCTTGAATTTCAGGCTGTAATGTCGTAATTATATTTCTCTTATTCATCGAAAAGTTGCCGGATCAGACTGGCGACAGGTGTATGAGAATGCCCGATGGCCGAAGGCTCATATCCACTTAGGGGGTGATGACACCGACATGTACGTTCCGACCAAACTCTTCTTCACCAAAGGCGTGGGTGTTCACCGCGAAAAGTTGACCAGTTTCGAACTGGCCCTGCGTGACGCGAGCATCGCCTGCTACAACCTCGTCCGGGTCTCCAGTATTTTTCCTCCACACTGCGAGGAAATCTCGATCGAGGAAGGTCTGAAGTACCTGAATCCTGGTCAAATCGTCCACGTCGTGATGAGCGAAAGCGCCACGGCTGAGCCAAACCGACTGATCGCAGCCAGTGTTGGAGTGGCCATTCCACGTGATCGCGACCACTTCGGCTATCTGAGCGAGCACCACTCTTATGGTGAAACCGCCAAGATTGCTGGCGATTATGCCGAAGATCTGGCCGCTGAAATGCTCGCCACAGTGCTCGGCATTGAGTTCGACCCAGAAAGTGCGTGGGATGAAAAGCGCGAACTCTGGAAGATCTCAGACATGATCACCCAGACCAAGCAACTCACAGCTTCGGCAACGGGTGACAAAAAAGGCAACTGGACCACGGTTGTGGCCGCTGCGATCCTCTTGGCCTGATATTTTTTTCAGGCCAGTTGCTGAAAAAAAGAATCTGTTTGAACTTCACTTCCCGCACACGTCCGCGATGACGCGTTGGAGACTCTTTGTATCATGGCCAAGCAGCCCAAGGCTTCGAAATTCCTCAAGCAGCTCAGCCCTCGGCGGATCGCTCCGCCGGCCATCGATGCCAAATTATCCGTGGCAGATATGGTAGATCAAGTTTTCTCCAGCTATAACGCTGGACGGTTGCGGGAGATCTGTCAGGTTCTTACTCAAAAGATGCTGACCGACGATTGCACCGTCGGTCTGACTCTTTCAGGAGCACTCACACCAGCCGGTATTGGAGTATCGTGCCTGATTCCTCTGATCCGAGCCGGATTTGTGGACTGGATTGTCTCGACGGGTGCAAATCTTTATCACGACACACATTATGCCCTCGACCTGCCGCTCCACCAGAGCCGCCCGGATGTGAACGATTTCGTACTCCGCGAAAATTCGATCATTCGGATATACGATATCGTATTTGATTATCAGACACTTCTGGACACCGACAAGTTCTATCGGGAACTTATTACCAGTAAAGTGTTTGCGAAAACCATGAGCACAGCCGAGTTCCACTACGAAGTCGGGCGTTACCTCCAAGCTCGAGATGAAAAGCTGGGCCGAACCAGTTCATC
>CAMBZY010000414.1 GCA_945872325.1 Candidatus Kuenenia stuttgartensis
CCCAAGCTGTTGCCGCCAATCCACATTTCAGGGCAAGATTTTGACCCTTGCTTAAAAAATCGATATCTCTGGTCGTGGGTTCCGACTTTCTGGGCTTAAAGAATTGCTCAACAGCAAGATACAACGGATCAGACAGATTTTGATCTACCTGGAACAACGTCTTTTTCAATCTTTCCGGAATGGCTGGAGTTTTCGATAGGTGAGACTTCGCCAGAGCCATTCGACTGGCCCGAACGTATGTTTGGCAAGCCACTTGGGACTCCACCATAATTCAAGAGCCCAAACGGAAAGTACGATCAGAACAAGCCGCACCCGTGGGATCATTCCAAACAAGCCCAATCCATAAGAGTAGAATACGAAGGTACATATGACAGATTGGGCGAGATAGTTCGAAAGTGCCATTCGGCCCACATCAGCCAGTCGGTTCGTGAATCCTGAGAAATAACCGCCATGAATGGCCAGGATCAAGGCTGACGCATATCCCAGAGAGAGCATCGGGATGACCGCTTGATGGATCGGTGTCAGAATGGCGAGGCTGAAAATGCTCCCGCTCGATAAACCCTGTCTGGCCAGCATGAGTGCGGCTTCGATGATCCATCCAAGTGGAACCAGGCGAAATGCCCAGAATCGGTAAGTTGCTAACGACCAATCGCCGGCAAAGAATCCGGTTTTTGCCAGACTCATACCCAGAATCATCAGCCATCCCAGAAATAAAAGGCTAAATGGTGTGAGCATTGAGACTTGCATCCAGATCAACTCGCCAGCACGCTCTTTGACCATCCCAAAGTATGAGCCCTGACCAAAGATACGGATCGTTTTGGTGAGGGATTCGGGAGATTGGGCACGATTGTCCCGGCTGAGCCTTAGGAAGCCTTGGAGAATCAATTGATCGAATTTCGAGAGTTCATTGACAGCTGATTTTCGGGCTTCGGAACGTGCCTTCTGAAATCCCTCAAGATCTTTGGTGTCTTGTTTTTGAGTTAAGAGTGACTGGTTGGAATCAGCCAAAACACGGCGTTCAAGAGCTGGTCCATGAGCCCAGATATGATGCATGACGCCGGCACCGACCCAGAGCAGGCTCACAAAGCTTGCAAACATCGCAATACTAATCCACAGAAGTGTTTGCGAGGAATATTTTCGAAATGGATAGAGGTAGAGACCGGTGGCGGCATAAGCGAAAAGAATGTCTCCGTGCCAAATCAGATAAGCGTGGAAACTTCCAATCAGAAGCAAAATGAACATGCGGCGGTAGTAAAGCCAAACGGGCCGGCGGCCAGAATCGATGGAGTTTTGGGTGAGGTAAATCATCCCCGCTCCAAACATGATGCAAAAAAGTGTGCGCATCTTATTGGCAAAGAAGACATTGGCGACCGCCCATTCAGCCACGTCCCAGCTCGAGTTAACGGCGGCTGTACGAATCTGACCAGAAGGAAAAGCACTTTTGAGGTCAGGTTTTGGTGAATCGAGAGTCTTCCAATCGACACTTTTTTCGGCCGATGATTTTTCAGGCTCGTGGATCTTACCAATCGATGCGGGGGTGTAATAAAGTGCTGTGACGCGATCGTACGCTTCATTTGGCCAACCGAAATCGACAATATTGAGCATGAGAATGCCCAACAAAGCGAACCCACGAACGGTATCGAGACCGACAACGCGGGTTTTCGATTTGACTGTCAATGGGCCTGACGGATCAACTCTTGTCGCATCCGTAGAGGCTGTCACTACAATTTGATCAGACATAAGCTCTTAGTCCTAAAATAATTAGGACTTAGGCTTTGCCGCACCGCCAGGTTTCGGCTGAGCGGAAGGAGCGGGCTGGGCAGCACCAGCGGCGGGTGCCCCGGGAGCTGTCAAAGGAGCAGGAGCCGCCGTATTTTCCATGACCCGTTTGGGGATGGGAATGGACTGCTTCAATGATGAATCGGAACCGGCAGCTCGTTGACGAGCCTCGGCTTCAGCCAGAATACGATCAAGAACGGTCAAAAACTCTTCGGTATCGTCAGCAACCTGACCCGCCAGAGCCGGTGGAGCGGTGAATGCAAATTGCTCAGGTTTGAGAGTCGGATTGAGCAAGACATTACTATAAGCAAGGGTCATGGCAGAGGGTGTGACCTTTGGGCCAACCGACGGGCGACGGATTGGGCGACCGTCAGGACCAAGCTGGGCCTGGTTCAGATTGATTTCCGAAGGGGCACGGCCAACGAGTCTTAGCTGGTAAGGCCAACCATCTTCTTTGCCAATCCAGGCGCGTACAATCGATGGCACATAAGCTGGCAACGGAGCATTCATCGGCAGAGGAGGCTGACCTGGAGCGACCAGAGACGACCTGTCCTTCCATTCGCCCTGAACAATCACCACTTTTTTGCCGTTCAGGGTGTCGTCGGTCATGGTCTCGAACTTGATCGACTTTCGCAGCCCCACCAGCAGCGATTCAGGGCCAGCAAAACCAAGTTGGGCGAGAATCTGCTCACGCAGGGTCACGTCCATACGCGGGTCGTTGACCTTTTTGAGGATGTCACCGATACGGCGTTTGCGATAGGACTGGCTGTCGAGAACCTGCTGAACATCCCAGAGAATTTCCCCATCGCACACCTGCAACATGCTGCCCGTGGCAGAATCAAGTCCGCTGAGTGTGAGCTGCATGCGAATCTTTTGATTCGGGGCTTTCAGATACTGACCCTTAAGTTCGAATTTTTGATTGAGAATTTCGGCGGTCTGGGTAATATCCGCAGAGATCGATTGAAGGGCGCGAACTTTTTGAATGGACGCGTCAATAAATTTTTCCGCGTCTGTTGGAGGCTCGGCTGGAGCATTTTTCGAAGGGTCGGTTTCGACCTTGAAACCAGGTGGGCTGGAGCCAGGAGGAGCAGACGCGGCCTTTGGTGCAGGCTGGCCGGGGGCTTGTGCGTCGGCATGATGGTGAAGCCCGAGCAGCGCGATAAACAGCGAGAAAACGCTGGTCAAAACGGCTGTTCCACGGGTGGAAACGGATTCAATTCGGGTCATCCGATGATGTCGCATATCATGCCTGTTACGAAAACGTTCAAGGGAGCGGCTAGTTAAGACGATTATAACCTTTGAACGTCCAACGTCGCAAGATCGAAACACCTCACAAGGGTATGACGGTTAGCCATGTATGTGAACATGGCACGCGGCTATGGAGCGAGTTTTTCCAGTCCAGGATGGTCTGGTTTACAGGGTTGCACTCTCAAATCATGAGTGATGCCCTTATCTTCCAGGAGGGAAGCATGAAGAAGTTGGGACTCCTGCTCCTGGCGGCCGCCACCGTCAACGCTGACGAGTTGGGCAAGCCGCACGTGGGTGGATTAAAATTTCACCGAAATCACGCTGTTGCCAATGGTCCAGTGCCTCCAGGTGGTCCTGTGATGGCGACTGGTATGAATGGTCCGGGTGCTGCTGATCCGTTCGCGGGTCGTCGCTTCCCGAACACACGAAGTCAGTTGTACTTCGTGGATCCTGTCGGCATGTCAATTGGCTGGCAAGTCACTTCCCCTTCGGGTGAAAGGGCTTATGTCGGCAATCAGTTGACCGTTCCGGCACGCTACAACTTCAACCAAGGTTATATCTACCGGTTGAAGCTTTCTAATATTACTGGTCGTGGCAACCAGTCTCTGTATCCGACTGTGGAAGTTGCACCTTCCGCACCAGTCACAGATGCCTACCTGACCCACAACCCGATCCCGATTCAGTTCACTGAAGAGGATTTCGATCAGGTGACGGCCGGCAACTTTGTGACCAAGGTCATTTATCTGCCAGATCCAAAGTACCA
>CAMBZY010000415.1 GCA_945872325.1 Candidatus Kuenenia stuttgartensis
TGGTCGATCTTTCCCAGTCCGTCCCACGCGACAAAATCGAACCCATGCTGAACTTTGTGCGTCAAAGCACGCTCGAACATCGACAGGCTGAAGACCTGGCTGGAATGGTCGTCTTCTCGAAAAATGCACGAGTCGAAGTCCCACCTGCCCCTTCCGAAATTCGATTTCTTGGCGTCGAAAGTTCACTCGACACCGATAACACCGATCTCGCCGGTGCCCTAAAGCTGGCCATGGGCAGCTTTCCGGAAGATTCCGCTCGTCGTATCGTCCTGATTTCCGACGGCAACCAGAATCGCGGAAACGCTTTCGAACAAGCCCTTCAGGCCAAGGCTCAAGGCATCCAGATCGACGTCCTCCCGGTCAATTACAACTACGACAACCAGCAGGAAGTTCTGGTCGAAAAAGTCAGCCTGCCTTCCGATGTCAAAGTCGGCGAAACCGTAAACCTGAACGTCGTCCTCCGTGCCACTGCACCTGCCAAAGGCCAGTTACAGGTCTTTCAAAGCGATTCCAAAGGCGGCAGAACTCCAGCCACTGGCAACGAACAACCGATTCCTGTTGACCTCCCCCGTGGCGTCTCGGTTTTTACCCTCAAGCAGGTCATCACCGAAGCCAGTTTTTACCGATTCGTCGCCGAGTTCATCCCCGACCGCAACACGGCCGACAGTAGGGCTGTCAACAATATCGCCGAAGGCTTCACGCATGCCCGAGGAGCTGCCAAGGTCCTTTTGATCGAGTCCAAACGAGGCGAACACGCCAGCCTGATCAAAGCCTTGCGAGAAAAGAAAATCGAGGTCGATACCCTCCTCGCCCCCACCATCGACGGCGGCGGTGATGTCGGCGGTGACCAACTTCCGACCGATATCGGACAACTCCAGCCCTACGATGCCGTCATCCTCGGAAACGTGCCCAAAGATTCGTTTTCAGCCAACCAGATCGCCCTTCTGGAAAAGAACGTACACGACATGGGCGCCGGCTTGGTCATGCTCGGTGGTTCATCATCCTTTGGAGCAGGTGGATGGCGCAACACGCCTGTGGAAAAGGCTTTGCCAGTAGACATGGAGATCAAGTCCATGAAAGTCACCGGCAAGGGTGCGTTGGTCATGATCATGCACGCCAGCGAAATTGCCGAAGGCAACTATTGGCAGAAAGTGGTTGCTCAAGAAGCTCTTAAAACACTTTCACCAATGGACATGGCCGGTATGCTGCACTGGCAGGGCACAGAGAGCTGGCTCTTCACCCTGCGAAACATCGAAGGCAACCGCGACATCATGCTCAGGGCCATTGATCGCATGACCCCCGGCGACATGCCCGACTTCGACCCAAGCCTGATCATGGCCGCCAAAGCACTTGGCGCAACCGATGCTGCAAGTCGTCTAATCATCGTGATTTCCGATGGAGACCCCACCCCGCCTTCAGCTCGTGCCATTGCCGCCCTCAAACAGGCCAAAGTTCAAGTCACATCGGTCCTTACAGCCGCTCACGGCAACGATGTCCAAGGTCTGCGAACAATGCAAGATCTGGCCACCCAAACCAAGGGCCGATTCTATAACGTCACCAGTCCGCGAGCTTTACCACGGATTTATCAAAAAGAAACCCGGATGATCTCCCGCCCCTTGATCTTCGAACGTGGTCAGCCGTGGGCCCCCGTTCTGGCTGGCTCCACAGAGCCAATCCAAGGCTTGCCAAACTCATATCCAGGCATCACCGGACTGGTCCTGACCTCTCTCAAAGAAAACGAACTTGTGGAGTGCCCGCTCCAGTCTCCAGAACCAAAGGGTCAGGTCAACCCCTTGCTGGCTCACTGGAATTACGGCCTTGGCCGATCCGTGGCGTTTACCTCCGATGCAGGCTATAAGTGGACCACCGGATGGCAAAACTGGGATCACTACGCCGCATTCTGGTCGCAGGTCATCAGATGGTCCATGAGACCAACCGATAATGGCAACCTGAGTATGACTTTAAGGCGTGAAGATGGCAAAGTCAAAGTCCTGGTCGATGCTCTCGATAAGCGTCAGCAGTTCCTCAACTTTCTCCAGATTCAAGGTGCCGTCGTCAGGCCTGACTCGGCCGTGGGTGTTCCTGACAAGAATCCGAACGAAAATCAGTTGCAGCTTGTCCAAACCGCACCCGGCCGATACGAAGCCACCATCGAAAACGCCGAGGCCCGTGGCAACTATTTCGTAAGTCTGGCCTATAAAGGCCCCGATGGCTCCAAGGGGATCGTCTCGTCAGGTGTCTCCGTCCCCTATTCCGAAGAGTACAAAGAACTTCGGTCAAATCAGGATGAGCTTGAAAGTCTGGCCAGAATCACTGGCGGATCAGTCTATGACTGGAAAACCAAAAGCGATGTGATCGACCTCCCAGCGACCGTGAAAAACAATAATCCGTTCCGCCGCGATGAAATGACCAAGCCTGCCTCTGGCTATCAGGATATCTGGCCGCAACTTTTAGCTGCTGCTGCCTTTGTATTCCTGACCGATGTCGGCGTAAGGCGGCTCGCTCCCGATTTCTCAGCCATTCTCGCCAAATTTCGCAAGCCTCAGCCAGCCAATTCCAATCAGACAGAAGCCGGAGCTCATCTTGGCAGGCTCAAAGCGACCAAAGATCAGGCCCGTCAGGGTCAGCCCCAACGCCAGGATTCGGGATCCTCGGAAGACTTCGCAGGCCGTCTGGCACGTCAGGCGGAAGCCCGTCAATCTGAATCCTCAGCTAAGCCCGATTCGTCGTCATCATCGTCGGTCGCATCCGCAACACCCCAACCGACCACTCAAAAACCTGCCGAATCCTTCTCATACACCGAACGCCTTCTGGCCGCAAAACGCAAGGGTTGGGAAGACCAGGAAACCAAATAACCGACATCGCAAATCTCACCTCAAATTGCAGATCCTGAGAGCATCACCATGAGCACCGCTGGAAACCCCGAATTCGAAAAACAGGTCGAAGCCTTCAGACGCGATTATGCCAAAGTGCGCAACGAGCTGAAGAAAGTGATTGTCGGTCACGAAAGTATTATCGAAGGCATCGTCACAAGCCTTTTCGTCGGTGGCCACGTCCTGCTGGAAGGTGTCCCGGGCCTTGGCAAAACACTCCTCGTACGCACCCTTTCCGAATCCGTCCAGCTCGATTTCAACCGCGTCCAGTTCACACCCGACCTCATGCCTGCCGACATTCTCGGCACGAATGTCGTGATGGAAACGCCCGATGGCCGTCGCGTTTTTGAATTTCAGCCTGGCCCGATTTTTGCACAAATCGTGCTCGCTGATGAAATCAACCGGGCCACTCCAAAAACGCAATCCGCTTTGCTGGAGGCCATGCAGGAACAATCCGTCACCATCGGCGGCAAAATTCACCGCTTAAAAAAGCCGTTCTTCGTGATGGCCACCCAGAACCCGATCGAGCAGGAAGGGACTTACCCCCTCCCTGAAGCTCAACTTGACCGATTCCTTTTTAAACTGGTTGTCGGATATTCAAATCGCGATGAGCTGAATGAAATCCTGAACCGAACCACTCGAGGCGTCTCTGCGACAATCGAACGTGTCATTGATGGCGACACCCTGATCGACCATCAGGCCACTGTACGACAAGTTCTGATCGCATCACATGTTCAGGACTATGCCGTTCGTCTCGTTCTGGCCACGCATCCAGGCGGCCCGTTCGCCACCGACGCCACAAACCGTTTCATTCGCTGGGGTTCCAGCCCACGTGGAGCACAAACCATGGTGCTCACATCAAAAGCGGCCGCGATTCTCGACAATCGTTTCAACGTCAGCTTTGAAGATGTCCGCCG
>CAMBZY010000416.1 GCA_945872325.1 Candidatus Kuenenia stuttgartensis
TCTCGTCGCTTTCAAGTCTTCTGGCAGCGGTCATCCTACTTAAGTTCTGGAAACCAAAGCATGAGTGGCATTTTCCAGATGAACCAGCTCAAACAATTCACGCTGAAAAACTGCCATTTTCGATCGTTGCCAGAGCTTGGGCTCCGTTCGCGATTCTGACGGTGATGGTCCTGATTTGGGGAATTCCACCGGTGAAGAAGTTTTTCGCCGATCATGGGGACTTTCGTCAGCCCATGCCGGGACTCCATAAAATGGTCGCCAAGGGCGAATCGCTTTCTGGAAGAGCCACACCTGACCCTAAAAAGGACTTGGAAGATGCGTTTCTGGACATCGTTCCTGCCAGTTCCACCGGCACTGCCACGATGATCGCAGCGGTGATTTCAGGCTTCTATCTTGGCATAAAACCGCGACGGCTTTTAGTTATGTTCACACAGACCATTTGGCGGTTAAAGCCTGCCATAGCCGCGATTTTGGGAATGCTTTGCCTGGGCTATGTGACAAAATACGCCGGTATGGATGCTGTTTTGGGACTGGCCATGACTCGAACAGGCGCGAATTTTTACCCAGTTTTTGCCGCATTGCTTGGCTGGCTGGGGGTTGCCCTGACGGGATCGGACACAGCTTCGAATGTCCTGTTTGGAAACCTGCAAGTGATTACAGCTGAGAAACTTGGGCTTAATCCGCTCTTGATGGCATCAGCCAATACCACGGGTGGAGTGATGGGCAAAATGATCGACGCCCAGTCGATTGTCGTGGCAGCAGCAGCCACCGGTGAGCACGGCCAGGAAGGTCCCATTCTAAGGGCTGTGATGCTGCATTCGATTGCTCTGGCACTGATCGTAGGGGCGATTGTCTGGATCTATGCCCATGTACTGCCATGGGTTGTGGCTGTTTGATCAATGAATTGGAAGTGGTGGATTTTCTGCTGCCTCACTGCCTTGAAAAACGATACGGAAGGATGTTCCTGAAATGAAGATTGCAACGATTCAAACCCAACAAGGTCCGCGTGTATGTGCTCTGGTGGAAGGGCGTTATGTGGATCTTAACGCGGCTGACCCGGGCTTGCCGCAGAGTCTTAAAGCAATTCTGGCCCTGGGCGAGATCGGGCTGGTTCGATGCCTGGAAGCATCCCAGACAGGGACGGTTTCGTATGAAGTGGCCACAGCCAAGCACCTTGCGGTGATCCCCGATCCTCAAAAGATTATCTGTCTTGGCCTGAATTACCGGGACCATGCCATCGAATCCGGGATGGAGATCCCTCCAGAGCCGATCCTTTTCAGCAAATACGCCTCAGCCCTGATTGGGCACGGCGATGCGATTGTTCTACCCGATGCATCTACGCAAGTGGATTATGAGGCTGAACTTGTGGTTGTGATTGGTGATCGTGCCAAGCATGTTTCAGAGGCCGATGCACTGAACTATGTCGCGGGATATGCTGTGGGGCACGACGTTTCCGCGCGTGACTGGCAATTGAATAAACCGGGTAAGCAGTGGATGGCTGGGAAGACTTTCGATACGTTCGCACCGGTCGGGCCCGTCATGGTGACCAAAGATGAGGTGGCCGATTCATCCAACCTTGGTATTCGTCTGAGGCTGAACGGTCAGACAATGCAAGACTCGAATACCAAACAACTTATATTCGACGTGGCTTACTCTGTGGCGTATCTTTCGACGATTATGACACTTGAGCCTGGCGACTTGATTTACACAGGTACTCCTCCCGGAGTCGGGATGGCCCGCAAGCCGCAAGTCTGGCTTAAGCCGGGCGATGTGGTGGAAGTTGAGATTGACGGTCTGGGAGTACTCAGCAATACGGTGATTGCCGAAGGCTGAATCGGTGTAATGCTGTAATGACTTATTCTAAAAGTGATTATGGCCTGATTAATCTTCTTTGATCTCATGCCACTGGATTTCACCGGTGGCGAGATCAAGAGTGACGTAAGTCCATTTGGGTGCTCGATAAAGGGCACCTGGGTTAATGAATCGGGTGGGGCCTTGCTGGAAGTCGCTTGCCAAATGCGAGTGACCGAAAAACAGGTAGTCAGGCTCTGCGGCAGCGAGTTTCTGCATATGGGCTGGTCTGTCGCCGTGAGCCATACCGATCCGTTTGTCCCCAAGCGTGATGATGCCCGAATATTTTAAGTCAATTCCACCAAACAACTTAAGGTTGTATTCCAGTTCATCTGAGTCGTCGTTATTGCCATAAACAAAATAGGTTGGAATGTCTTTGGTGATCAGTGTTTGGGCGACCTGTGGGCGAGTCAGGTCTCCACAGTGCAGAATGGCTTTAACACCGAGATTCTGAAACGTGCGCAAGGCCCGATATGTCCGGGCAACCTGATTGTGAGTGTCTGAGATGAGGCCGATGAGCATGCATGCCACTCCCTGATCGTTTTTAAACACAATATCGAATTCTAACAAAATAAACTTGATTGTTACAGGATTTCTGTGATTTACAGATTTCAAAATGAAATTCTGAAGAACTTTTAACGAGCGGAATCGGTATTCCGAACAAAATCTTTGGCTTTTTAAATTTTACCAATTGGCTGAGGCATGTTGCCCGAGTAGAGTGTAAGGGTAGCTTCTTCCAATCTGATCGCGACAACCTGGCTTTTGGTTTCGAACCATTTGACATGCAATAGCGTATCAATATTCTGGCAGAAGACTGCGGCACATGGCCCAAGTGGGGTTTATGTGGCGACCGACCGAGAGAAAACGGCGGTCGCGGGCGAACCTTGGTGGCGACCCGACTCAAAGGGGACTCCAAATGTTCGCCCAGTTTCAACCCGCGATACGCGGGGAGGTTTAGGCATGGCTACTGTATTCAATACGCAAACCATTGGTGTGTCAAAGATTCGGTTTGCTCATCGGTATAAGATGGTGGTTCACAAGAAGCTTAAGGCTTCGGCTTACCATCCCAGCCGGATTTCGGCTGAGGCCCCCGATGCGGGACACACACGACGTGGAACTGAAGCAGGCGAGATGTGGACACGCAATGCCGAGGCTTCCGAAGCCGGTCGGTATTGAGGATAGGAAGGAGTTTCGAGATTTCTAAACTGGTCAATTCAAGGGCTGAGCGGCCACGCCAGGTTCTTCCGGCTTTCACAAGTCCGGAATCTGAAGGCGTTACCGCACCGTTCTACCGGCCATACAGGCTCATAGGTCTCTGCAAAGGCCAACTCCATCGTATCTTCCCATTCGGTGGCCTACGCTTCGCAATTTAGAGATAAGCCCAACTGGCAGATTCAAGGACCACTTATGGCCGGTCCAAGCCGTTTATCAAGATCCCTTCTGACTTTTTAAAGTCAGTTGGGATTTTTCTTTGCCCTATTGACATTCTATTGAAGTGATATCACAATGATATTTGTTATGGGTTCGGTTTCCACCAACTTCAGAGAACTCAGAGGAGTGTAATGATGACCCAGGAAAAACACATCGTCGGCGGTAGTGGCTGGTTCCACTTGTGTTTGACGATTGGAATGATGATTGTCGCTCCGATCATTTTTATCGTATCGATTGCAACGGGTCCGATCTTGCCTATGCTCTCGATTCCGTTGTTTATAGTCTCACTGATCTGGTGTAACGGCTTTTTTACAATTCAGCCGAATGAATCGTGTTTGATGACGTTTTTTGGTCCATATATGGGGACTGTTCGACAGGCAGGCTTTTATTGGGTGAACCCGTTTTATAACAAACGGAAGATCTCTCTAAGGGCTCAAAACCTTGAGGGATCGAAACTTAAGGTGAATGATAAACGCGGAAATCCGATTGAAATTGCGGTCGTGATT
>CAMBZY010000417.1 GCA_945872325.1 Candidatus Kuenenia stuttgartensis
CGTGAACGAGAAAAGCCGAGCCAGCGAAAGTCGCTTGCTGAACTCGCATTCTCAGGCCCATTTCCAGTCTGACCACCGATAGTCAAAACTCTACAAGTATCAAATCAGTCCATCCCAACAGAAAGAATCAATCCGATGCTGACCCCCGACCAACTTTACGACAAAGCCATTGATACACGTGACAGTGGCGATAAGCCTGGTGCGATTGAGTTCGTTAAACAGGCTCTTGAACTCGACCCAAATCTCGCAATCGGCCATGGCTTGATCGCCAAACTTTATGCCGATCTCGGTGAAGTGGAAAAAGCGATCGAGCATGCCAATAAGGTGGTTGAGCTCGAGCCTGACGATACATTCAGCTATACGGCCTTATCCGTGATCTACGTGAAATGCGGCAAAATTCCTGAAGCTGAGGCCGCTAAAGCCATGGCATTCCAACGGGAACATGGGCTATGATTTTTCGATTGCAACTCACTCGCAAGATTGTCAGTGCAGCATTCTTTGCTGCATTTATGACTCATAGCATAGAATCTGCGGATACCCAGAAACCGGAATGGTTCGCTATCCAGTTGCCCAAACTGGTTGAATTCTACCAGGATTTACATCGAAATCCAGAGCTTTCGCTTGCTGAAAAACGCACTTCAAAAGTCTTGGCCGAAGCCTTAAAAGTGGCTGGTGCAGAGGTCACAACCGGGATTGGTGGCTATGGTATTGTGGGTATTCTGAAAAATGGGGAAGGCCCGACGGTTCTGGTCCGATCTGATATGGATGGATTACCTGTCACAGAAACCACTGGGGCGAAGTATTCGAGCCAATCGAAAGCGACTGACTCCGAGGGTCGATCCACAGGTGTGATGCATGCCTGTGGCCACGATATTCACATGACTTGCCTCTCAGGTACCGCTAAATGGCTGGCGGATCATCGCGAGAAGTGGTCCGGCACCGTGATTTTGATTGGACAACCGGCAGAGGAAAGGGTTGTTGGTGCCAAGGCGATGCTCGATGCCGGCCTTTATACCAAATTCCCTAAACCTATGGCTGCACTAGCCCTGCACGTGGCTCATGATCTACCGGTGGGCAAGGTTGGATCGATTTCTGGTCCAGCATTTGCTTCCAGCACATCGGTGGATATCACCGTGAAGGGTCGGGGCGGGCATGGTGCAATGCCCAATAATACAATCGATCCGATTGTTCAGGCGAGTATGCTCGTGGTTGATCTGCAAACCATTGTGAGTCGGCAGGTTAGCCCGATTGATGCCGCAGTGGTCACAGTCGGATCATTTCATGGTGGAACCAAGCATAATATCATTCCGAACGACGTTCACCTGCAATTGACAGTCAGAGCATTTCGTGATGAGACTCGCGAATTGTTACTGAGCTCGATCCGTCGAAAAGCGGATGGAATTGCTCATGCGCACAACGCCCCCAAGCCTGAGATAACGATTGCAGAGGGGATTTCGTCGACCACCAATTCCCCTGAATTGGTGGCAAAGGTTGTACCTGCGTTTGAAAATGCTCTAGGCCAGTCGAATGTTGTGGTGGTATCTCCAACGACCGGTGCTGAGGATTTTGGCCTTTATGGTCGAGATGGAGTTCCGACATTTATGTTTCGGCTGGGAACAGTCAAACCAGAACGTATTCACGAAGCTCAAAATGGCGGTAAACCATTGCCATCACTTCACTCTGCCGAGTATTTGCCAATTGCTGAAGGGTCTATTGAAACCGGTGTAAAAGCCATGTCGGCTGCTGTAGTTCGTCTTCTTCCACCGAGATAAATAGACGTTTAAACCGACAATAGAGGAAAATCTCATGATGGACTTTTCGCCTCCTGCGCTCGATGGAATTGATGGTCTCATCAGCCCGTCGCTTGTGATCTTTCGCGATCGAGTGGCTGCGAATATTCAGAGAATGATTTCTATGGCAGGTGGTGCGGATCGGCTTCGGCCTCATGTGAAAACGCATAAGATGGCTGAAGTGATTCGGATGTGTGAATCGGCTGGGATTCATAAGCATAAATGTGCCACGATTGCCGAAGCGGAAATGACTGCATCTGCTGGCGGCCGTGACATTCTCATGTCATATCCAATTGTTGGTCCAAATGTATGGCGATTTCTTAAGTTGCAGCAGTTTTTTGGAGCCACCCAGTTTGCGGCTCTTGCGGATGACCTGGACACTGTTGCATTTATTGATGAAGCCGCACGCCGTCATCACCAAAAAATTCGGCTTTATCTTGACCTTGATCTGGGAATGAATCGGACAGGCGTTTTGCCAGGTGATAAGGCTTTTGAAGTATACAAGTTGATTGCATCTTCCCCGAATTTGATCGCTTCCGGGCTTCATGGATATGATGGTCACGTGAGAGATGCGAATTTGTCTGACCGTAAATCGACTGCAAGACCGGGTCAGGAAGCCTTGTTTGCATTTCGCGACAGGTTGATTGGAGCGGGTTTGCCAGTCCCATCACTTGTCGTTGGTGGATCTCCAAGTTTTCCAACGCACACTGGGCTCACAGATCCAACGATTGAGCTATCTCCTGGAACATTGGTTTTCAATGATTCAGGATATGGCTCAAGATATGACGACTTGCCATTCCCTCCAGCGGTCTATTTATTAACGCGAGTGATAAGTCGGCCAGGCCATGACAGGCTCTGCCTTGATCTGGGTCATAAAGCCGTTGCTGCCGACCCAGCGCCTCCAAAGGCTCGGATATTAGCCATGCCGGACGCCGAACCATTGGGCCATTCTGAAGAGCATCTAGTCATTCAATGCCCAAATCCCGAAGAATATCCGGTTGGAACGGCATTATGGGCAGTCCCGTCTCACATTTGTCCAACAGTGGCACTGCACAATTGGGCTTATGTTGCAGAAGGCGGTAAGATTGTAGGGCGATGGGATGTCACAGCTCGTGGCCGGGTGATTTCCATCTGAATGTGGCTTTCGTACGGGGTGGATTCAAAGATCTGCTAAAATTGGCAGTTTTGAATTGCCCCATTTTTCCAAGTCGGGTTTCATGTTTTCAAAGAGTAGAATTCGGAATTGCATTTTTAAAGGCTTACCGATGGGCAATTCAATAGCATCCTTATTCTCATCAGGCCGAGGAGTTGGATTTGCAACAATTAAGCCGTAGTCTCGAGTGTGGCCCCAGAATTGCAGGTTGTTAGAGCTTCGCGCCAAGATCTGTATTCCGGTCCTAAGTGTCTTGTTGGTTGCATCAGGGCTAGGCATCGTTGCGGCCCACCAATGTGCCTGCTTTCCCCAAGTGCCGCTTTCATTAATGCCACCCGAACTGTTTTGTAAAACACCTTGGCCGGTCTTTACGCATAGAGGGGTCGATAATCTTAATCCCAGTCCCATTTCTTCCTGATGCCCAAGTTTTAAGGGAGTTGTTTTGGATGTGATTGTTGAATTCCAATCCAGCATGATTCCATCAGCCGAACAACTCCAACGGAATTCGGCGACCTCGAATAAATCCGGTTTATTCATGTCGTCAGGGCTAGAATTATAAGCATTCAATACGGAAAAATGGATTTGATTTGACTTGATGACGGGTGATTGAAGGAATTTGACATGCTCAATCTTTGCCTTGTTACGCCAATAGTCTTCACCATTAAGTCTGCCGAATGCAAGCCATAAACCAGGATGCATTGTTGCGTGATCGCTGGCTTCAGTGCCTGGTTCTGGAGGATTATGACGCGTGATCCGCGTACCTCCCGATGTATGTAAGTCCATGAAATATGGCCGATGAATCGTATTGTCGTTAAAGACATAATTGGCAATGAGTTGC
>CAMBZY010000418.1 GCA_945872325.1 Candidatus Kuenenia stuttgartensis
GTGGGAGCGGCTGGCGCTGTGGTATCGAGTTTGAATGAAATGGCGGCAGAAGGGCCTCTCTGACTCGCTGCGTCATACGCTCTAACCTCTAATTGGTTCAGACCTTCTGTTAATCCTGAAGGTGTCCAGGATGAGGTGGTTGCGATGGACTTCCAGACGGGGCTACCGGCCATTCGATATTCGTATGATAAGCCGGGGATGGAATCGAAGCGGAGTCGGGCATCGTTTGTCAGCCCATCCGTGCCGCTGATTCCACTGTCGTTGACCAAAGCCAGGCCGGTCGGGGCCGTAAGTTTCACAACTGCTGTGAATTGAAGGAGTTGACCGGTCGCAGCCTGACCGTTGACGGTCCCACTTTGGGTCCACAATGCAGGACGATTGAGCCAGCCTAGAGGCAGGTCGATCAAGTTTGATCCAAGTTTCAGGCTTGATTCGTGGTCGTCCCAGACACCTTGATCGCCGATCTGTAAACCGGGTAAAAGCAGGTTGGAATCGGTTGGTGATTGGCCAAGCTGACTTCGCAAAAAGCTTTCGGACCACTGGAATGTGTTGTCTGCGATTTCGCCGGTCAAATAAAGCCGGCCATAATTGGCTCTGGCGTAGTTCGAATGGCTCACCGTAACTTGATTGAACCAAAGGACATCAGAGAATTGATTGGCTGTCAGGGAGAGGCCTTGGACTACATTTCTGGTCCATCCCCAGTCGCGGGGCGTTTCACTTGGGTAAGCGATCACCTGAATTCCACGCAGGCCGCCGATGATCCTATTGTTGGAAACATTGACTCCGTAGAGGTTACCGACAAGAACCATACCCAGACTTTGAGGTCGGTTGGTTTGGTCGATCACATTTCCGGTGAGGTTGAGATTGGTCATGCCCTTGTTGATCGAGATCGCAGTGCCAACTTTGACATCAGCTGGTAAAGGCTGATTCAGTAAAAGAGTTGTGGCGTTTAAAACGGCTTGGACAGTGCGATAACTGCCTGCGTCTGACCCATCAAGAATGGCGACCTGATCGCCAGGCTGATAGTCTCGGCCGAGTGTCTTTCCAATTCTGATCTGGCGGAGCGAGGTGTCCATGCCAAGCAGGGAGCCTTCATAAGCGACATGATAGGCCTCTGTGAGGATGACTTCGTGGGCATTGATGCCTTGGATTTCAGGTGAATCCGTGAACTTTGCGCCGAGTCCGATCACTCGATTGTTGATCACACTGACGTTGCTCGACCGACCGGTTACGACCAGGAAACGTAAGACGGTCCCTGAGTTTGAGCCAGGGGAAACGATGTTGTCTGTGACGGTCAGTCCATGGGTGTCGTGGGCTGCGATGGCATCGTAATTGAAAGAGCCTGCCCAAGTTCCTGTGTGGGTATTGTTTGTGATCGCCCAAGGGCCGCCGACCACTTCGATGAGACCGCCGAACAAGGTGTTACGGCGAATCTGTCCCGAGACATCGCCAATCATCCGCATCAGGCGTGGCGATTCTTCGTTCAACGAATTTGGCCTTGGGCCTTGGATGTTAAGTCCTTCCACCACGAGGTTTGGCATCGCTCCAACTCGACCAAGAGCTGTGTCGTAATTGTCGGGCGTGCCAATCACCGCTGGGCCGTAGCTGATATTTTCACGCCAGAGGATGGGGTTGGCGAACTGAATCTGAAATCCTGAGAGCCGAATGTTTCCTGCAGCCAGCTTGATGGAGGCTGTCCAGCCGGGATCGTTGGCAGCTTGGGAGAACTGGAGGATCGCTTTTGAGGAGCCGATCAAGTTCACGGGCTTTTTCAGAATCAGGGGCTGAGTCAATTTGTAAACGCCGTCTGACAGACGGACTGTACCGAATCGGTTGACGAGATCCTGAAGGTCCGTACCGGGAGCGGTGATGATTTCGGTGGTGTCGGGAGCAGGGCTTCGCTTCGAGAGGTCCACGGATCCGCCGGTCAGGTCGATCGAGAAATAGCGTCCATCATCGGCGGCAGCCAGGAGGTTCAGAGACTTTCCGGAGAGATCCCAGCGAGTATCAAATTCGAGTGTCCAGTTGCCGTAAAAGTCCTGGGAGGCGATCAGTGATCTGGTGTCAGGAATCGCAGTCCAGGGCGAACCCTCGCCGGTGATGGTCCAGAGCCAGGTTTGGCCAGAAGGGTCGTTCAGTTGCCAGGCAGAGATCCCGCGAGTGGGCAGGCTGTTTACAGAAACCCTGACCCAGCCAGCCCTTTCAGGATCGGTCACCACCTGTCCTTGCCAATCGGCGGTGGCTTTTGTCGATGTGAAATTGATGTTGGGCGTGATGCTGATCGGACTTGTGGAAAGAGATCCGAGGCTGCACGTGGTCGAATCTTTGGAATCGTTGGAGTAAGTGACTTGAATGGTCAAAGGGCCAGCGATGGTGCGGTTAGGGGCAGAAAAAGTCAGTGTGCCTTGATCCGGAGCCGATGGATTCCGACTTAGTTCAGCGGTTCCAACGCGAGATGGATTTAGGCCATAGGATGCTATCCAGACATTGTTTGCATCGACTACATCGACGGCTTTGACGGATTTTAAAGGGTCGAGTTGTGCTAAGCTGATCTGGAGGTCGGTGATTCCGTCAGGGCCGATCGTGGCTGAGGGGGTGGTTAGATCGACTCCGGCGGACGATCCCATCCAGGAGGCTTGAACACCTTGGCCAGCCACTTTCAGGTTCGGGTCAGCGGTTCCACCTGGAAAATAAATTTCCTGAAAGGTTCCATCATCATAGGTGAGCCCGACGCTGAACTCGCGGCCTGTTTCGAGTCTGGCTGGCTCGAAATAAAGAGTGGCTTTTTCAGAGTTTAAGGGCCGTTCGAGATCGACCAGCCAGCTCCCAGCTGGCCCACCGAATTCCCAACGGTCGGCGCCATGGCCTTGAACGACGGCTCGTGTGATCGTTCGATCTGTGGGTAAATGATCGAGTTGAACGGAAATATCTTGAATGGAACTTGGTTTAAGGTCATTCCAGGGACCGACTTGATCGACTCCGGTCTGGCCTAACCAGACGGCGGAGGGGGAGTTGAGGACTTCGCGATTTTCGAGAGATTCAAATACGAACGATCGTTTTTGCAGGGAGTTTCTACGAGCACTTTTTTGGGAATTGTTCATGGCGATCAGGTCCGGGTGAGGTCGGTGTTTCGTGGTCGCCCCATCCATTGGGAACTGAATCATCCTGATACTTACAAGCAGTGGCAAAGCGGTTGAATTGGTTTTAGTTGAGATTTTCAGGGTGCGATTCAATCGGACTTATTCGATTTTTTGGGGACGCCATAGAGAAGATTGGTCATGGCAGAGATTGATTCGATGTGGAACGGTTTGAAGATTTTTGAAAGTCGCGGCTTGCATTGGGTTTCCATCCCTTTCAGTCGGTATTTCTACGTGAACAGAAGTTGAAAGCGCACTCTAAGTGTCGCGATTATCATGAGGACATGAAAATGCGTTTGAGTTTGTAAACACTGCCTGACTGAAGACTGCAAGCCTCAGAGGCAAATCGTCGGGATCGATCCGCTGATCCGTAAATTGATAGATGAACGATGAGTCAAATCGCTGCTCCATTCAATCACAGGTGTCAGATCAATGTAGTAGACTTATTGTGTCATTAATCATGAAGAATAGTTCGTACTTCTGTACTCTTCTTAGGAACTTTTCCTGGGGTGAACCGCTACAAACGGAAATAGCGTTAGAGGTCATCGCACGGTGATTAAATTTCCCGTGATCCATGAGAGACTTTGCGATACTCAGTTCGTCCACAGTCAGCTCCGGTTCAGTTGCAGCAATGATTTCTTC
>CAMBZY010000419.1 GCA_945872325.1 Candidatus Kuenenia stuttgartensis
CAGACGGTGAGTTCGGAAATCGGTGGGATGCTGGGCGATGGTTTTCCGGCGGTCGACGACCTCGTGCATAGCGAAATTGGTCAATACTGGGTCGAAGAAATTATCGGTCGAGGGTCGATGGGGCGAGTTTATCGGGCCACCCACATGTCGTTGGAGCGTCCATGCGCCCTGAAGATCATGAGCCCGGGACTGCTGCGTCGAAAACCCTTGATTCGTGACCGCTTCTGGGCGGAGGCTCGGGCTGTGGCTGGATTGGTCCACCCACACATTGTGACAGTGCATAACCTGGGTGGTGCCAAGGGGTATCACTACATTGAAATGGAATTTGTGCCAGGCGGGGTGAGCCTGCGTGAAGCGGTTGTTCAAAATGGAGCTTTAGAAGTTCCGAGCGCAACCGACTTGATCCGCCAGGTATGTTTTGCCCTTGATGCGGCTCACCGGGCTGGACTTGTGCACCGGGATGTCAAGCCCGCGAATATTTTGCTAAGTGGCGAAGGTATGGCCAAGCTGGCCGACTTCGGGCTTGTTCTTAACGTAAATGATCCATCAGAAACCACTTCCGCTGTTTCAGGTACACCCACTTTCATGGCCCCTGAGCTGTTTCAGGGCACCGCGGCTTCGCCCCAGTCGGATATTTACGCGCTTGGTGTGACGTATTTTTATCTCCTAACTGCACAACTGCCATATAGTTCGGACAATGTCAGGCAGTTGATCAGGATGCATAGAACTTCTGCCATTCCAGATGCCAAAGCGGTGAATCCGGACGTTCCTGAGCCGATCCAGAAGATTCTCGAACGATGTATGGCCAAAAAGGCAGAGGATCGGTACTCATCGGCGGAAGAATTGGCCGGTGAGCTTGAGGATCTTCTGTTTGATTATCAGGATATTGAGTCGATCGTTCGCGAGAGTCTGGAAGGAGTGGATGGGCTGGTTCAAGGCGGTTCTGATCTCTGGAGAGTGATCATGCGACTGCCCAAAGAACGGCTTCAGGAAGTCTATCTGGAAATTGAACGTGGCCCGCTTGGACAGACCAGTCTGACGGTCTATTCTGTGTGCGGACCAGCGGATACAAACGATTACGAGTTCGTCCTGAGGCTCAATAATGACCTGCCTTATGTCGGAATTTCGATCCGCGACGTGAATGGTCAGGCCATGTTTATCATGACCAGAACCTTTGACAGGGCCAGTTTGCGATCAACTGAAATCCGGGGTACGGTCTACGAAATTGCACGACGCAGCGACTGGGTCGAAGAGCAGCTGACAAAGATGGATCTTTATTGACCATGAACTGGGCTATTGCCGTAAACGATTTGTGGGTCATGGGATATCAAGGGTCATGAACAACTTGCCCATTGCTGGTTTGATCATGGCTGCGATTGTGGCAGGTGCAGCCTGCGTACTTAGCTATTGGGAGAAAGTTCGGCCGAGGTGGCCACGTCAGGGGCCTTTGGATCGACTCTCGGACAAGCTTCGCCGGTTGGGCCTCCTGCTCTTATGGTTTGAGGCGTTGCTGATGGCGATCGGAGCTCAGATTCCAACTGCTGTGAGGGCCGATCGGCTCCTGTTTGTCTCGATCTGGGCAGTGGTTGGAATTGTGGCGATCGTGATGGTGACAGTGGCGATAGGCGACTCGATCGTTAGATTATTGGCCCATCGGGTGCGGTCAGCGGCGATTGCTCAGGTCTGGAATCAGCGGATTGACGGCATGGAACTGGATCAATCAAATGATTCAGAAAGCACTTACGAAACCGACCCTTATGATGAATATTGAAAAACAATCCATGGCATCTTCCAATTTCGGACTCCATTCCTTGAGCCAAAGCCGCACTTTTTGCAGACGTCGGGGGGTGGCATTGTCGGAAGTCGTGATTGTGATTTTGATTATCAGTTTTACAGCTCTGCTTTTACTATCGCGGATGCCGAGAGGGCGTGAACAGTCGAGATCGCTCATTTGCTTATCAAACCTGAACCAGATTGGTCAGGCATGTGCCTTTTACACGCAAGCCACAGGCCAGTATCCAGCGACGATGAGCTGGGGTACGGGAGAGGCCGGTCGAGAAACGAGCGTTCTCTGGAACTTGCGAGCGACTTTACAGTTCCGTGATTTTACAGATGTTGAAAGCCGGATTGAATCAAAAAAGGCTGGTGGTGACAAGACTTTACCGCCATTTGCAGTCGGCTTGAGATGCCCATCTGACAGAATTATGGAGCCCAGAACAGCCACCAATTATCGAGCCAATACGGGTGTCGATTCGAATGGCGGAACCGGCCCGTTTGGGATCAGCCAAGTGGTTACTCCAAAGCAGGTTGAGGCAGGTGATGGATCGGCATTTACAGCGGCTTTTGCCGAACGTTTGATTGGGAATGGCAAGGCTGAGATGGGGATCACTAATTATCAGGAAACACAAGATTGTGCAAAGGCGATCGCAGCAAGTCTTTCAGAGGATCCAGCGGTCATCTGGAAGGGCGATGCCGGTTACGATTGGTCACGTGGTGATTGGTCGCAAACGCTTTACCATCATGGGCTAACGCCGAATTGGAAGCTCTCGGCAGTGGCGAATGAAGGAAATTGTGGGCAGATGGGATCGTCCAGCGCGCATCCAGGAAGCGTGCATGTGTTGCTATTGGATGGGTCTGCCAAATCGTGGAGAGAGACGGTGGACCGGTTGGTCTGGCGGCGACTCGGTGGGTATCAAGACGGTCAGGTGAATGAAAAGTGAAAAGGGTTTACAAGGATTAGCCCCATTCCTCGGGGAGCCAGGAGAGGTAAGTCTGGAGTCGTGCCCTTGCATCGCGGATACTTATAGATTCAGAGGTTACGTAGCTTTCATGAGCACATGCATTGCGGGCACGTCGAACTTGATGGGCTCCGAGACGAACTGAATTGGAAATCCCCTGTCCACGACGCCCTCCAATACTATCAATCAGGACAGAAGCATCTTCCCTTCGGGTCGGGTCATTGTTTTTCGCTTGGTCGAATGAGCGGAGTGCTGCTTCGAAAGCTGCGAAGATTCGAACCAGATAAGTCCCCTCGAGGTTTTGGTCTGTATTGCTGAGGTTGGAACGGGCCTCGTGGTTTTTAGCAAACAAATCTGGAGCTGAAATCAGCCTGGCCTTGAGATGTTCGAGGGCGAATCTGGCGGTTTTGTACTCACCTTCGACATCCTTGATGTGCTCGTGCCAGTCAAAAAGACGGTATCGCATGTTCCTCGATCGCGTTCAATACCTGGTAGATTGACTCTTCGGAAAGCGGGAGAAAGGATGCCTCAGGATCTTGGTGAGCCGAACCTTGTGATTTAGGGAAGTCGTAGTGAATGACCCATTTGCCATTTTTAAAATAAAGGGTTGCGATGTCGTCGTAAGTCGGCATCAGATAAAGATCAACGACAGCATCAGATCCAGGTACGTCGAATGCAATGGGGTCGAGAAGGACTCGAGTTGGGCCTTTTTGAAGATATAAGGCTGGTATCTCAAAGACTTCGCGGCCATTGTCCCTCATCTTTTTAGGATACTTTCTAGTGACCCAATCGACTGGTTCTACCCAGTCTTTGATCGTTTCAACGAGTTTACAAACCAGTGTCTGAAAGTGATCTCGTTGAGCTGACATCGTAATCGCCTCTCTGTTTAAAATTATGCTTTGAAAGAGGTTGCGTCCCTCAGTTGGAGTCGGTCGACTTTCATGGTAATGAGCTTGACGAAGACAAGCCTGGACTGGCTCGGTGTTTATCGAGCCCAGAATTCACTCGCCTTGGCCTTCACGCATCTCAGTCAGACGTT
>CAMBZY010000420.1 GCA_945872325.1 Candidatus Kuenenia stuttgartensis
ATTACGCCGATAGGGATCGAACCTATGACCTCCAGGTTATGAGCCTGGCGAGCTAACCACTGCTCCACGACGCACTTTGAATATACATCAAGTTTGTCTACGAGTCAATGGTAATTGTGGAAAAACCTAAAGAAAACTGGGGATGAGCAATATTCAGACATGTTTACTGATTTATGAGTTCGAGCCGATTCGCAGGAAAGTCAGGTTAACGAAAAAAGCTCAGCCAAAAGGGCTGAGCTTTTCAAGATTACGCCGATAGGGATCGAACCTATGACCTCCAGGTTATGAGCCTGGCGAGCTAACCACTGCTCCACGGCGCACCTTTAAGATACGCTATAACGTGACTAAATGTCAAGCCTGTTCCCAGATTGGTTGTCATTTCATGACAGTTTTATATACCAACCAGCCAACCAACGTTCGGCGATTACCGACGTTTTGCTTAAACAGCGGAACTGATTGCCCGACTGTTCCTCTGGCCAATGTTCCCGAGGACTATGCCTCGCGTTTGCCTGCACAAATGCGGTCGTGTTGATAATTAAACCCGTCTGTTCTGTGCCGAAACACTTGATATAAGCATTTAATTACTGTAGAGTTGTAAAAAATCATCATGATTTAGAATTGTTTGCATTCAAGAAAAGGACGTTTTCGTGAAGTTCATCAGGTCTCGTTTTGTCTGGATTTAAACGTCTATTGCGGGATGATTGATTCCTGAATGATGGGACTGGATACGGATCCATGCGGAATAAAGTGCGGATTGATCGGTTTGAGCGGATTGTTCGGTTGTTTGGGATTGATTGGCGATGTTCATCGCTGCAACGAGTCCTGTGGATCGGTTCAGATCGCAAGATTTGGGAAGTAGGAAGAAAACCTCTTTTTTTCTGACAAAATTTTGCGAAAGTTGGTGTCACGACTCGATGATAAATTCGTAGTTCCTCTAGACAACCAGTTACATGCTTCAATGCATGCATGGATTCAAAACGATGCAAAGAGATACGGTGGGACCTGCCTCATTTGCGAGTATCGAAATTTGGGCATCAAGTATGCGCGGATTTCTGAAGCATTTGGAGACGGAGCGGCAGTCATCACCACTGACTCTAAAGTCGTATGCCGAGGATTTGTCGACTTTTGAGACATTTCTGACGGAATCCGTGTCGCAAGCCCGGTTGGCAAATGGACCTGGAATCATTGATATCAAGGACTTAAGGCGGTATGGCCCATGGCTCTCAGGTGTCGGATTGTCTGCTCGGACGATCGCTCGAAAGCTGGCCAGTTTGCGGTCGTTTTTCAGATTTCTCAGGCGGCAGGGGATGATCGAACTGAATCCGGCCCAAGCCTTGAAGAATCCGAAGCAGCCGAAGCGTTTACCGTCCCCTTTGGGGGAGTCCCAGATCATCGGGTTCCTCGATGGAATCAAACCTGACAGTGTGATTGCCGTACGTGACCGAACCATGCTTGAAACCTTGTATGGAGGGGGTTTGCGTGTCAGTGAACTGGTTGGTCTGGACCTCGCTGACCTGAACTTCGAAGAGGCCACGCTTCTGGTGCGTGGCAAAGGTAAACGAGAACGGATTTGCCCAGTGGGTCGAACCGCCATGGATTGGATCAGTCTCTGGACATCCTACCGATGCCCCAAAGCTCTGAATGAACCTGCCTTGTTTCTGAACTGGCAAGGGACACGATTGACCACACGCAGTGTCGGACGTTTTCTAGAGCAAAGATTGGCGCAAGCCGGGTTGTCTGGAGCCGCCAGCCCCCACACGTTTCGCCACAGTTTTGCGACCCATCTGCTGGATCGTGGGGCTGATCTGAGAAGTGTTCAGGAACTTTTGGGACACAAAAGTCTTGCAACCACACAGGTTTACACCCATGTCTCACAGCAGCGTCTCGCGCAGAGCTACCAAATTTCGCACCCAAGAGCCTGAACGTGTACTAGAGAGAAGGAGAAGTCGGACGAACGTCCTCTGAACTCACGCGACCGATAGGATAGGAATCTCGTGAACCGGAGGGCTGAATCGTTTTGTTCCGGGTCAACATTCTGTTGACTTACCGCAAAGTTAAGCGCGTACTCTCACCACGAGCCGAAAGCACCATGAATCCATTGCGTATCCTCGTAGTACAACCTGATCCCGCACTCTCTTCCTCCATGGTCTCCATCCTTCAAACGATGGGGTGCCGGGTTGAACAGGCGGAAAACGACAGGGAAGCAGCACGGATGCTGGAGCGGTCACACTTCCACGGAGTCGTTTGTTTAGTACATCCTGAAGATCCGGACATTCTGGAACTGCTCCAGTTTGTTCGTCGCAAATTCCCGACAGTCGGGTTCGTCGTCCAAATGCTCGAACCTTCCCCAGAGTTTCGTGAAGAAGCTTTAGGGCAGGGTGCACTTGCAGTCCTGGATCCGCCCATGTCAGCGGCCTCTCTCAAAGCAGTGGTCTCTCAAATACGTCAGAAGCAGCATGCTGTTCCGACTGCAAATGCTTCTCACATTTCCAGCTGTGTCTCGAATTCCGGAATCAGGACGACCATCAATCCGGTCAGCGGATGGCTGGTTGGTCATGATCCAGCTCTTCGTAAAACACTTGAACTCGCTGAAAATATCATTCAGATTGATACTCCTGTATTGATTCTGGGCGATCGTGGGACAGGTAAATCAAGTTTGGCAAAATGGATCCATGATCGGGGTCCTCACGCATCTGGCACGTATCAGGAATGCAATTGCCAAAATCCGAACGAATCGGCTCTTGAGGCCGAGATTTTTGGAATCCAGACCATAGGCCCCAACGGCGAATCCGTCTATCGCCCAGGTCATTTGGAACAGTCCAGCAACGGAACCATCGTTTTCGACGAACCACAGAACATGTCGGCGTCGATTCAGCAAAGAATTCTCAGGTTTCTCCAGTCCGGAGAATTCCAGCCTGTAAATTCAAATGAGGTGCGTCGATCAAACGCACGCCCGATTTTCACCACCCGAGAGGCGATCTCAACGCTGGCTCAGCGTGACAAATTTCGGCAGGACCTTTACTACCGAATCAGTGTCGTGGTCCTGAAACTGCCGCCCTTATGCCTCAGGGGCTCAGATGTCGAGCAACTCGCCCGTCACTTCCTGGCAAGTTATAGCCGGCGACTGGGTAAGCCTGTGAGTGAAATCAGCCCTGATGCCATGCGCATTTTGTGCGATCATGGTTGGCCAGGAAATGTTTACGAGCTTGAAAGTGTGATCCACCGGGGCGTGATTCTGGCCCAGCACGGGGTGATTCAGTCGAGTCATCTGGTCATGATGCCCTCTGCATGTCAATCACAGGCTCGCTCTTTGACGACTTCATCAAAGCTGCAGAACCCTTCGATCAAGCCACTCAAGGAATCGCTCGCCGAACCTGAGAAACAACTGATCCTCCAAGCACTTGAAGCCTTGAACTGGAACCGCCAGGAAACGGCTCGGGTTCTGGATATCAACCGAACCACCCTCTACAAGAAAATGAAGAAGTATCATCTTCTGACCGAAGACGATCATGTTGAGGGTATCATGGATCTGGCCTGATTCGGATCAGGCACAAGTTTGATGGATCACTGGAAAAAATTAATCTCAAGGCACTCAGAAATGAGTGCCTTTTTTTCGTTGTTGTTTCAAGGTTGCAAAGGCACAAGCCGAAATTTCATCACGATTTGGGATGGGGGCTAGCCGGTCTTGGCGCTAGCCCCGGTTTGGTTGGTTATGCGGAACCGGGGCTATCGCCAAGACCGGCTAGATAAATCCAATTCAATCCTTGTACGGTG
>CAMBZY010000421.1 GCA_945872325.1 Candidatus Kuenenia stuttgartensis
ATTTTGAAATGCCAATTTCAGAAATACGAGACTTCGATCTGAAGTAGCTTCCATCGCGGTGAACCGATCCCTTAATTGTATTCCCTCTGTACTACGCCCTGAACCTGAAAGCAATGCATTCCAGCTTCAGAATGTGCAATATACCATAACTCCATGAATATCGCTTCATATTTATCCTCACAGAATGACTCATGGCTTATTGCTTCACAAAACAGTGAATGTAGAAAACGGGCGAATCGTCAATCAGCCAGTCGAACTGGCCGGCTTGACGATAGACCCGTTTGGTGTTGAATAAATGACCTTTTGCCCGAGCCTGATTCTTATGAAAGAATCACTTGCCAAGTGGAAGGCATCGGAAAGTGGCCATGGTGTTCGACATGATTGTCGCAGGAATTGTTGCCGTGGTTTTCGTTGCAACAAAGTTCACGACAGCCGAATACTTACTGGCTGTATAATTCATGGTCGGAACAGTTCGATAATCATTATATCGGAACAGAGAGTATGACTTGCCCACTGTCAGCCCTGAAATGGAGACGGTTGCATTTAGTAGCGCAGGCGCAGCCCTGGCGATGACATTCGGCTCGCTGGGCGTTGTCAAAAGCACTTGAACAGGCAATGCCAGTTTGGAATCGTCGAAAATGCCGGTAATTGCAGTCCCGTAGCAGACATTCGTCGGAATACAGTATTCGTTTGTTGCGCCATTCCCGCGCATCCTTCGAGTATCGGACAACGTCGAAGCGGTTCGCACCAGAGGTGTTAGACTATAATTGTCATTAAAGTACAGCTGGTCAGTAGGACGATATGTGGTGGCATCCGTCGATGTAAATCCTGTCGCCAGCATGATGTGGTCATAATCTGTGTCGGACAAGCCTTGAACATATGTTGTAATCAGTACGGGACGCTTTAAATTCAATTGCTGTTTCAGCCATCCGAAATGCGATTGGAACTGAGGTTTTCGAGCCTTGTTATAATCCCATGCAAGCGAAGTCAATTTCAATGCTGTTAATACAGTCTGATCATTCACACCCACCAGTAGCTGGCTCTTCTGATTGATATTAATAATTCCACGGCAGATATATTGCGAAACATATGTCCCATAGCCCAGCGCAGCCTGCTGAATGCTGCATTCACCGCAATATCCGTCGAGCTCATCCCATTGAAGCCGGGGAGGGATGGGAAGCCTGACTGTTATGGCTGTTGGTGTAGCAGCCTGAAGTGCGTTTGGGATCGCAAACTGAGATAGGATTGCGGACCCTGCGGCGGCTCTGACAAAGTTGCGACGATTCATTTGAGGCATCTGCATTCCAATTCTTTTGGATATTGTTTTCAAGCTGTGCCTGAGTGTTCAAGCTGCAATGTCTACGCCCTATGCCATCTCTTGTGACAATCCGCACGATCTTTTCGCGTCGGGCCGTTAAGTCACACGTCAGCCAACAAATTCATCAGTCGTTCGGCTTCTTGGGCCCCTGACGAGCCGCTTTTTCTTCGTGACCGCCGATACCAAACCTCTTACCCAGCTCGGCTTCCACTTCTGAAAAATCAATCCTCGCATGGCCCAGCATGACGAGCAAGTGAAAAATCAGATCTGCTGCTTCCTTCACCAAATGCTCGCGTCCCTCAGAGCCTGGCTCGCCGGCGGCCTCGACCACCTCGGCGGCTTCCTCCATGATCTTTTCGCTGATCTTGGGAACGCCTTTTTCAAGCAGGCTGGCCACATAACTTTTCTTGCCACTCACAGACTCATCACGGCGCTGGGCGATTACGGCTTCAATTCGGGTGAGAATGGCTTCCTGCGACATGCGTGTGGGTCCGAAGTTGTCAAAAGGTTTGCGACTCGTTGGATTTAGCCAAACAATCTGGCCGGTTTTAGCGTATCATAATTTATAGGAGATCCAAATGTATATGCAATATGGCCCTGGTTCCACTGGTAACGTCATCGCAGCAGTGTGCAGCTTCTTTGTACCGGGACTTGGCCAACTCGTTCAAGGACGCCCCTTGAAAGCACTTCTGATGTTCGTGCTGGGCGTTGTCATGTGGTTCGTCATGCTTGGCTGGCTCGTACACATCTGGGCTATCCTCGACGCCGCACTGTTCCAGCCACCGGTCATCCTCTACACGGCCGTATCTCGCAAGAGAGGTCGAAAAGACGAACGCTTTCACCAATATATCGGCCAGGACGACAGCGTGGTCTGAGACAGCTCACGCAGCTTGAAAATCACCAGAAGGCACCGATGAAGAACGTGAACAGACGTTCTTTGTCGTCAGGCCCTTTGCAGATCGGGTAGGCGAAGTCGAACGCCAGAGGATATGGCCCGAACTGGGGAATGACCACGCGGATACCCGTTCCCACGGCAAGCCGGAAGGTGGTGAACGTGTAGTCTTTCTCGACGTTGCCGAAGTCGCTGAAGACGACCTGGTGGAACTTGTCGTTGGCCGTCCAGGGGAATTGGTACTCCACGGAGCCGATCGCCGACATCACTCCACCGATGTTCTGATTGAACACATAAGGGCCGACTCCACGATAGGCGAAGCCACGCATACTTCGAAAATCCCCGGCGAAGAAGCGTTCGTAGACTGGGGTGCCCGTGCCGGTCAGGCCGAAGAATCCACGCATGGTGAATGTCTGCTTGCCCGATCCGTCAGGTCTCTGCCAGACCGTATAGTATTTCCGGCCTTCAAGTTCCACCTTGGGGTAGGTAAAACTGCCCCAGCCTTGTTCGAAAGCGGCTTGAAAATACTGGCCTTTATTCGGTGCAACAGGGTCGTTGCGGTTATCAAATGTGATGCTCGGACGCAGCGACGCCAGGAACGTATTCCCACTGGCTGCCAGATATTCGGACGGCGGTGGAGAGGCATATCCATAGAAGTTGATCTCTTCCACACGCATGGCTACGTCGGCGTAGACCGAGGTCCCGAATTGACGCCCCAGTGAGAATCGGCCACCGCCCCGTTTTTCGTTCCAGTTTGGATAGGCACGAGTAAACGCATAGCCGCTCACGTTCAGAGAGATCGGCAGGTCCATCACGTAAGGGTCGCGAAAGCTGACCAGCATCCGGTTGATCTGAGTACCGGGAGAGGCTTCGAACCGGAACTCCTGACCACCGCCCCGAAAGGCCTGGCCGTTGGTCACATCACGCCAGCTTTTGGGGATGTTGAAGATGTCGAAATTCTTCTCGTGAACGATGAAGTTGCCCGACAATCCGCCATAGCTCGAAGCACCCAGGCCGAACATGAACTTGCCAGTCGGGGCCTCTTCCAGGTTCGTCGTGATGTCGGCAAAAGATCGGTTGGCGAACGGTTCCTGACGGTCAGGGCCGACGTCGTTCATGTTCATCCCGGGAATGTCCGGAAAGGTTCCAGGCGGTTCGCCCGCTCCTAGTGGAGCTGCTCCTGGAATGTTGTCCGGAGCAACAGTCGCTGACGAGCCCGGCGTTCCAGGTGGAACCACAAACTCGCCCGGAACCGTGATGACCGATGGAGGTGCACCTTGTATCACGTTGCCAATGGCAGGTGGAAGGGCGGGCGGAAGGGTGCCGTCGAGAATCACTCCGGAATCGCCCGACTGGCCCAAAACGGCGTTGGCTGGAGGTGCCTGAGCAATCCGAACGGGTGCTTCACCGGCCTCGGCAGGTGAACCAAGTGGCTTGGTCCCGCCTGAACTTGGGAGTTCGTCGCCGGGATCCTGCAAGCGGGTCAATCCTGCCAGATTCAGCCCTGGGATCACACCTTCGCCATAAGGCTTGTCGTTTGGACGACGATTGGTGATCCCTATG
>CAMBZY010000422.1 GCA_945872325.1 Candidatus Kuenenia stuttgartensis
AAGAAGATTCCGCCAAAAAGCCACATCGGAAACATGATCAGATTCATGAGTCCACTCACCGCTTCTGTCGTTCTGGCCCGGCTGGCAACCAGAAGTCCAAGGCCTGCAAATGCCGATGCTCCAATGACTTCCACAATAATCAATGTGGCCCAACTGCCGCGCATCGGCATACCGAACGCGAAAATTCCCAGACTCATCAACACCAGAATGTCGGGAATCAGGTAGGTCAGGCGGGAGGCGAGAATCGCTCCCAGAAACGAAACTCGCGGCATGGGAGTGGCCTTAAACCGCTTAAGCAGCTTGCCGATACGGCAATTGACCAGGAAAAATCCCACGCCCCACAGGCCACCACCCATGGCGTTCATACCGAGTAGGCCAGGGATCAGGAAGTCAATGTATCGCGAACCAGGTTCGGTCACAGGTTCATCATGAGGTGTGATCACATCCTTGCGTCCAAAGGCACGCTGCAATGTGTCGTCGACAGAGGAACGGGTGGCGACAGCCTCGGGCCGGGTCGGGTCAAAGTGGTAATCGACATCCGTTTCACTGGCACCAGCGATTAAAACGAGTGGCGTTTTACCGGCCTTAAGTCGTGCCAGAGCCGTGGCCTTGTCGGATTCCTTGATCTTGAATTTCTTGGGTTGATCCTTGATGACTTTTGCCACTTTGCTTTCGGAACTGGATTGAACCAGATCCAGAAGCATGGGGCGTTCACCACCTCCGCGGAATGCGAGCCCGAGAATGACGGCGAGCAGTAGAGGGAAGCCGTAGACCCAGAAGAGCCGCGAAGGCTGACGGAAAAACTCGCGGACACGGGCTTTGTAGAGTTCGACGAACGGATGATAAGTTTTCATGGGCCTGATCAGAAAGATTGGATGGATTGTGGTTCAGGTGTCTATCAGTGAACAGTTTATGAAAAGTCAGGCGGATCGTTGCCGGCCACGTCGCCCACGTTTGACGGGTGCTGCCGCGGGTTCATCATTATCGCGCAAGTGCCGACCTGTCAGTGAGACGAAAACATCCTCAAGGCTGGCTTGACGAGTCGTCAACCGGGCCAATTCAAGCCCGTCCTGGCTGAGTTTTGCCAGCAGGTCAGGGATCGTTTTGTGAGCCTGAGACACTGTCAGGGCATAACCATCAGCTTCGGTCCTGGAAGTCTGCACAGAAGCAAGACCTGCGAATTCTTCAGGCGGTGGAGTTGCTCCGACAACAGCGAATTCCACAATGTGTTCACCACCAAGTTTTAAGATCAATTCGCGAGGGCTACCGATCGCGATGACCTGACCGTAATCGACGATGGCAACGCGGTCGCAAAGCCTCTCCGCTTCATCCATATAGTGGGTGGTCAAAACGGTCGTTCGGCCACGGCCCTGAAGTTCGCGAATCACATCCCAAAGCTGGCGACGCGATTGCGGGTCGAGACCCGTGGTAGGCTCATCAAAAAACAGCAGGTCGGGATCGCCCACCAACGCCAGAGCCACCGAAAGGCGACGCTGCTGACCGCCTGAGAGTGTCTCTACGATACTACCGGATTTTGATTCAAGTGCTACTCTGGTCAGAGTTTCCATCGGGTCGGGGCCTGTTGGATAGAAGCTTCTGAACAGTCGGGCCATTTCCAGAACGGTTGCGTGGTCTGGCAGGCGAGTCTCTTGAAGCGTGACTCCAATCCTTCGACGCAGGGCTTCTTCATCCTTGGCCCAAGTCATACCGAGCACTTCCACCTGACCGGATGTGGGCTCGTTCAGACCTTCCATGATCTCGACCGTGGTTGTCTTGCCTGCACCGTTTGGGCCAAGCAGTCCAAAGCATTCACCAGTAAAGACTTCAAGGCTCAGGCCACGAACAGCCTCGACCGGTCCTTCGCGACCAGGATAGGTTTTCCGAAGGTCTTTGACGACGATTGCTGGGGCTGCGCTGGACATTGTTTTGGAACCGTCCGGAAGATGTTGATTGGGATCGAACCATTCAGGAAACTAACCTCATAAATACGGGATTCACCAATAAAAAGATAGTTTCCTCAGTTCAATTCGACCAGTGGTTTGGAGGTTGATCAAGCCTGAACAACCATGAAAAACCGATTGGAACGGAGTGAATAGACTTTTTTTCAATCCAAAAGGTGGTGACAAACTGGTTTTCCGAGACTTCAACGACATGCGGATTGCACCTTGGATTTTCGAGGATTATGATTCACGTGACATGACATTGAGCAGTTGTAAATTTCACGAGATAGCGAAGTAAAACGACCATGACAACACCGGAACACAGCTTGGTGGGAATTCACGTTGCGTTTGCACTCGGCTTGCATCGCACAGTTGGCTGGCGGTCCGTCGTTTTTGCAGCTTTGGTTTCAAACATTCCAGATTGGGATGGTTTACCGATGTTGTTTGACATGCAACGTTTTGAGTCAGGGCATCGTGTCTGGGGGCACAGTATCGCATCGCTTGTTTTGACTTCAATACTGATGGCATGGACCCAGATTCGCTGGGACTGGATTGGAGGGCTGGCCCGATGGGGACTACTCCAATTTCCAGCACTCGGATCGTTATCAGAAAAGCCGCACGATTCCCAGACTTACGGCATCAAGGCTCTAATTAGCTTTACGTGTATCGCATTGATGAGTCAGATGTTACATCTGATTTGCGATATGGTGGTGTCCGGAGGTAAGGGACTGTCAAGCTGGGCGATTCAGCCGTTTTGGCCATTCTCAGGAGCGGCGTACGACTATCCGTTGATTCCATGGGGCGATGTGGGGCCGACGGTGATTTTGATGACGGGGATCATTGTGGGTGCCAAACGCAAAGAGCTTGTGTGCCCTATTTCCAGATCGACATTGGTCATACTTTTGGTCTATTTGATGGCCAGAGGAGCTTTCTGATTCGTTTTTTTTTATTCGGCCATCACAGGCTTGATCAGCGCCAAATCGTCCATTTTTTTTCAATTGGTGATTCGATTCAGATACCGATTGACAAAAATCCCCAAAAATCTTAAAGTTCTTTGTATCTGTTGCCGACAGGCCGTTTTCTGAGGATTGGAAACACGGTCTGTCTCATTGGGCAACTATAATCATGTGTTGGCCGGTAAAATCCAAAGACGCATTGAACAGGTTTTTGGTGCTATTTGGTAGGGGTCTCAAATCCCCGGCTGGGTTGTAGCCACCACCACGGACGGACTTGTGGCAAGGAACATCGAAAGGATTCATCAATGATCTTCAACTTACTTCGCCAGAAGTCGTTAACCTTCGTAAACAGAACTCAGAAGCGGCCTGCCCGCCGTGTTCACGGGGAATGGATTCAACCCCTTGAGCGACGAGATGTTCCAGCCGTCATTCGGTGGGACGGTGGAGCCGGCACTCTGGCATGGTCCGACCCTGCCAACTGGGAAGGCGATGTTCTGCCCGGCACCGCCGATCAAGTGGAAATCGGCGCCGATCCTGCCAAATCTGAGAATCCGACTCCAATCACAATCACTGCCCCTGTCGTGATCAATCGGCTCAGCACCGATCGACTCGTCAGCATGAGTGGCTCAAACTCCTCTCTGCGAATCACTTCCGGTGTTTCCAACTTCAATGCTGGCCTTGATTTGAATTACGCAGGGCTGGCTGTACAAGGCTCAGGCACCGTACTGAACATCAAGGGCGCACCCGTTCAGCCATCGCAAGGTCTGATCCTTTCCATTGACGGTGGTACCCTGAACTGGTCAGGTGTCACCAAAATGGACAACATGGTCGTCATGATCAACGCCGGATCGACCATCCAGTTGCCTGACCTGAC
>CAMBZY010000423.1 GCA_945872325.1 Candidatus Kuenenia stuttgartensis
TGCCGCCGGATCGTGGTAAAGATTTCAGGTTCGTGGCCTTATCTGAATCATTTCCGCATGGTCAGTGGCCAGATCCTGAGTATGCCTCCGCCAAATTGAAATCGCGGAGCGGTTGAATCAACAGTACAAGTCAAACCGACACTGAAAAAGTCACCTTGGGGTAGGGGAAATTCTGCGCCGAATTTGCGTTGGAGACAAATTGGCTGAATGAACTGAGCTCAGAACAGCCAATGCTGATCAATTCAGAGGGGTATGCATAATCCGGGCTAGGTAAGAGGCGATAGCCTTCGGTTTCTTGGTTTGAATCTAGCCCCAGGGCGCTAGCCCTCGTTATTACGCATAAGTCATAAAACCCGAATGCATCGATAGATCAATAGATTTGGTTTGAGGGCTGAAGGCCCGTCCCATACCAGCCTTGGGCAACGCCCAAGGACGGCGTAAGCCAATACAAAATATAGCTTTACAATCCCTCCTGTCTCCGCACGTCCTAGGCCGTTGGCCTAGGCTGGTATGGACCGCACCGTTGGTGCTTAAAGCCTCTATGATCAAGCTGTTATAATTTAATCCCAGAAAATTACCCAAAAGATGTGATATACAACGAGGGCGCTAGCCCCCGGTTCGCGGAAGATAAATAACCGGGGCTAGCGCCAAGACCGGCTAGATAAGAGGCAACAGCCTTCGGTTTCTTGGTTTGAATCTAGCCGCCGGGCGCTAGCCCTCGGTTCGCAGAAGATTAATAACCGGGGCTAACGCCAAGACCGGCTAGATAACAGCCAAGTTGTGCTTGGCCACGATTGGACTAAAAAGCGGAAGTTATTTTCTGCCCGTTCCTTAGCAGTTATTAGTAATTTCTAAAATACGGAACTTATTATTGGCCTGTTCCTTAAAGTGGAGCAGTTTTAGGTTTTGACCTTGACGCAGACCTGATAATATCTGATGAGAATGATAAAATAGATATAGCCCGAACCCGGTCCAGTCTTCGAACAGCTTGCCACATCAAATCATCACCAAAATCAAGGAGCATCCACATGTCAGCCAAGACAACCCGGTTTGGAATAACCCAGCAACTGATAAAATCTCTCAAAATCCAACTGCTCGCCGTGGCATTGGTGACATTCCTGCCTTCCAGCATTTTTGCGCAGGTTGCCAAATCGGCTGAAGGCAAAAAGGCCGAACAGAAGCCGGTGGAATCAGCTGAAGTGGATCCGCATCAGTTGCCTGATAAGCCCGGTAATTTCATGGGCCGGGCGATTGCACCTGTGATGAGCTATCTGGGGGCCGACTGGCTTCTGCGAGAGACTCGCGAACAGGAAGAGCAGCCTGAGCAGATGATCGACGCCCTGAACCTGAAAGCCGGCGATGTGGTGGCCGATGTCGGGGCCGGTGTTGGTTATACTTCGGTGCGGCTTGCGAAACGCGTGGGCACCACCGGGAAAGTTTATGCCACGGATATTCAGCCTCAGATGATCCGGATGCTGAAATCCAACATCCGCGCCATGAAGCTCGAAAAAGTCGTCATCCCCACCTTATGCACAGCCACAGATACAAAGCTCCCGGATGGCGAAATTGATCTGATCATCATGGTTGATGTCTATCATGAGTGCTCAAACCCGATTGAAACCCTTCAAGGTCTTAAAAAAGCACTCAAACCGGGTGGTCGACTTGTCCTGATCGAATTTCGGGCTGAGGATCCCGATGTGCCCATCAGACCAGAACACAAGATGACTCTGGCACAAGCCCGCAAGGAAGTGGAGGCCCAGGGATTTAAGTTCCAGAAGAACGATCCGCGCCTTCCCTGGCAGCATATCATCATTTTTCAGAAGCCGGAATAATCTCGGAATTGTAATCGAAAAATAAAACCAAGGGGGATATCAATTTGGATATCCCCTGTTTCATTTCCATTTTTATCAAGAAGCTCAGTCAGGGTCAGTCGATGAAGGAGGTCCGTCTGAAGCTTTGGGCTGATTCCCAACGGATTGGTCAAGGTCTGTGCTGGATTGAAAGCTGAACCCGGCTTTCAACTCTTGACAATGCCGATATTCCATTCTGCTAAGTCGGGCCTCTGTCTCGATCAGGTCAGGGATCATTTTTCGATTGATCTTTTCTGGGCTCATCATCAGAGCCTGAGCCCGGGCATCGATCCCTTCGAGGTTGAATAGAGGGGTTAGCCAGTCTTGCGGGATTCCGTCGAGGCCGAAGTGGGCCCCACACATGGCACCGAGGATGGCTCCAGCGGTATCGGCGTCGCCACCTTGGTTGACAACATCGATCAGAGCTTCCTGATAACTCCCACTGGTAATCAAAAGGTAGAAGCAACTGGCCAGCGCAGCAGGTGCAAAACCCATGGTCGGACGCTTGCAAGGTACGCTGGGGCCGTGATTTCGGGCTTCGTCCAGAATCATCAAATAGGCTTGATCCTGAGGCATGTCCAGAATTCGCTCGACATTTGCAATACATCGCGAAATCGAATGCAGGTGTGGATTCAGATTAAGGATTCGATCTGGAAATTCCTGGGCCAGCCGTGATTCAGAACGAGCTGTATCGCCTGCCACATGGAACAGGAACGATGGTTCCTTGGCTTCCCCGTTAAGGAGTCTGGCGGTGGCAAAGGCAACAGCCAAAGCGGCTGAGATGCCTCGTATGTCAGAATGGGTTAAAAGGCTTGATTCCACCACGGCATGATAGAGGCGATCGGCATCTTCCCGATAAGCCAGAGCCAGAGGCACAACCCGAACGGCTGCACCGAGCCCGGCGCTGGCTTGACTGATCGTGTGAATGGGCTGGCCGGCCGTGAGTTGTTCCAGTGCCAGACGAAAGTTACGGCCAATATTTCGGTGTACGCCGTTAGGAAGCTGAAAGCCGGATTCCTCAACGCTGGTGCGATACATCCGTCTCCAGAATTCCGCCAGATGGACGGCCCGCATCTCGCCGCACTCGATCAAGGTTTCGGCGACGGTCAAGGCTTGCTGGGTGTCGTCCGTATAAAGGCCGGGAACACGCCATCGGTCGCTCTTTCGGCGCCAGGCCCGAGTTCCGTCAACATAATCCTCAACAGAGGTGTAATGGGTCCGTATCTGCTGAGGGCCGAGCCCTTCAAGAGGTGCCCCTAGTGCATCTCCCACCGCCATGCCGAGCATCGCTCCGCGAGCCCGGTTCAGTGCTTGTGCTGGCCTCATGTGCGGACAACTCCCATCTCTGCCGACTTGGCGAATCCGTCGCCCTGTGCTCTTCTGTGAACTTGAACTCATACCATACCGACCCGCAACGATTCAGCCAAACCCTTTCCCTCTTCTTTTTAGAAAGTTTTCTCAAACCTGTTAAGATGGGTGCGAAAATATTTTCCAGATTGCCTAAGCTCCCAAAATTTGATCGGACAGCTGTACCAATTTATTTGCCGTCTGACGCTCAATAACCCCCTGGTTTACCCAGATTGCAAACCTCCCGTTCTGAAATCTGGATATCGAGGCTGAGATTTGGGGCAGAGCCCAACGGCAATTCAAAAATTCTGGACTAGAGAACATGTAGTTCAGGCCATGACCCCTGACATGGGGGGCTTTGGTTAGCACTCTGGGTGTTTTTAAAACCGGAAGTTGTTTCCAGCCTGATCCTAACGTTTCGGGATATGAAAAAGCCCGGCCAGCCTGGACCGGGCGATTTCAACAAGTTTAAGTACAGCTCTGTTAAGGAACTAGAGCTGAAGAATCAACCCACTTTGCGGAACGAATCGTTTTCACGCTCGCGCTGGTCGAACATGGTCCGA
>CAMBZY010000424.1 GCA_945872325.1 Candidatus Kuenenia stuttgartensis
AAATTCAAGATCATGCCCTTGTATCTGCATCGGGAGAGTCAGGAATGGCTTGAAGTGGCGGAAAGCCTTTTAGAAATCTTTCGCGAAGGTGAAGGCATGACACGCGGCGAGATCGACGCCGCTGCCGCTGACCTTTTCGGCTCAGGACAAGCCACTTTGACCCATCGCGGACTGGCGAGAGTCCTTGAAGATCGGTCCGAATTTGAAGTGGTGGCGGATGTCGACCCCGAAGATTTACGTGACCGTCTGTTTCGAGCCGCTGCTTTATATCGCACAGCCATCGCCCGAAAACGTGCCAAATCCGACCCCTCCGAAGCCATCAACGGTTTCAATCGTCAGGGAATACTGGACGCCATTGCCAAAGAATTGAATTTAAATCCGGATCAGGTGGAAAGCTCGCTTTTTGCGGATCTCAAAGAAGAAAATCGGATCCTCAAATTCGATGATATTTCCGCTCAGCGATTGATTGACCGCTATAACGTGGCCCTGGCTCAATCGGTTCTGATCAGGGCTGTGCGATTGAATGTTGAAATCCGTCAGGAATCGCCCGCCCGACTCCGCCGAATCTTTCAGATGTTGAAATTTCACCGGCTTTTATTCACGGCTTATGGCGTCTTGAATGATGGACTGAATCTGACGATTGAAGGCCCTTTGAGCCTGTTTCAATCCACCACGAAGTATGGCGTCCAGATGGCCAACTGGCTGCCCCATCTACTTCACTGCAGAGACTTTCGGCTTGATGCTGATTTGCACTGGGGCACCAAAAAAGAGCTCCGTACATTTCACCTCGAAAGGGCTGACGGACTGGTCTCGCATGTCAGCGATTCCGCCGGTTACGAGCCCCCCGAATTCGAGGCTTTCGTAAACCGGTTTCGTCAGATTGCTCCCTCGTGGTCGATTGATGTCCCGGAAATGGTATTTCGCGGAACTGGCCAGGCTGGTACTACAGTCGTTTGGATGCCTGATTACGTTTTGACCCAATTATCCAGCGGGCGCGAAGTGCATCTGGAAATTCTTGGATTCTGGAGACGTGCAAGTCTTCAGAATTATCTTGACGTAGTCCCCAGGATTCCGCGTGCCCAGCCCCTCTGGGCCGTCTCCGATAAAATGAAAGTGGATGATGACAAAGCCTCCAAAATCGTCTCTGAACGGGTACTGACATACCGCGATATACCGTCTGCTACGGATGTACTGGCAGCGGCTGAGCGGTTGGCCCGGATGTCCTCTTGAATCCTTCTGAGCAGGACTTTAGAATTTTCATTCAGACCGTAACGCTTCGAATTCCGTCTCCAGAAACCGCACACCTATTGGAAGGTTGATCTGATGTCCGACTACGAAAAGATGGGTGTTTTTTATCTGGGTCGCGAATACGATGCGAAGACCAAGAAAACGAGTAAAAAGCCTCTGCTTTATGATTCGCGAGACCTCACCACACACGGGGTTTGCGTGGGCATGACCGGCTCTGGGAAAACCGGATTGTGCCTCTCCCTGCTTGAAGAAGCCGCGATTGACGGAATCCCTGCCATTTGTATCGACCCCAAAGGTGATCTGGGAAACCTTCTGCTCGCATTTCCCGAATTAAAGCCGGAAGACTTCAAGCCCTGGATTGATGCCGAAGAGGCCAGCCGGAAGGGGCTTTCTGTTGATGATTTATCTCAACAAACCGCCGATAGCTGGCGCGAAGGGCTGGCCGCCTGGGATCAGACTCCGGACCGGATTGCACGCTATAAAGACTCTGTTGACATCACCATTTACACGCCTGGTGGCTCAGCCGGCCTTGGGCTTTCGATATTAAAATCGCTTGACGCTCCGACGATTGAAATCAGAGAGAATTCTGAATCGCTCCGCGAACGTGTTTCAGGCACAGTCATGGGCCTTTTGGCGCTCCTGAAAATTGAAGCCGACCCAATCACAAGTCGGGAATTCCTGCTGCTGTCCACCATTATTGAAGCTGCATGGTTTGCCGGCAAATCGCTTGATCTGGCGGACCTGATCCGTCAGGTGCAAACGCCTCCATTTGAAACCGTGGGCGTGATGAGCGTGGAAACTGTGTTTCCTGCCCAGGACAGATTTCAACTGGCCATGAAAATTAATACTCTGGTGGCATCTCCCGGCTTTGCAGCCTGGCGCACGGGCGAGCCCCTCGATATCAAACGCCTGTTCCATACGCCTGCCGGCAAGCCCAGACTGACCATTCTTTCCATATCGCATTTGTCCGACTCTGAAAGAATGTTTTTTGTGACACTTTTACTCAATGAAGTCATCGCCTGGATGCGTGCCCAGCCGGGCACTTCAAGCCTGCGTGCGCTTCTGTATATGGACGAAGTTTTCGGATATTTTCCGCCGACTGCAAATCCGCCGTCCAAAATCCCTATGCTGACTCTGCTGAAACAGGCCCGGGCATTTGGGCTTGGCGTGGTTTTGGCGACTCAGAACCCGGTCGATCTGGATTATAAAGGCCTTTCCAATTGCGGCACCTGGTGGATCGGTCGGTTGCAGACAGAACGCGACAAAGCCCGTGTTCTGGACGGCCTGGAAGGTGCTGCCACATCGGCTGGGCAAGGGTTTAACAGATCCGACATGGATAAAATGATCTCAGGCTTATCCCAGCGCGTTTTTCTGATGAACAATGTGCATGAAGAACAGCCGATTTTATTTCAGACCCGATGGGCACTTTCGTTCCTGCGAGGGCCGCTTTCGCGAACCCAGATTTCTGATTTAATGAAATCGCGAAAAACAAATGGTGAAACCGAGGCTCAAACAGCCTCTGTAGCGAATGCGAGCGGCACAAAACTAGAAGCAGGGGATCGGCCGATTTTGCCACCTGATATTGAAGAATTTTATCAGCCTGCTCGCAAGGCTGGAAATATTGTTTACAAGCCATCGTTATTGGGCGAGGCGAAAGTGCATTTCACTCAAACCGCTGGCGGGATTGATATCTGGGAGCGACTATCGCTGGTTGTCCCTCTGGAAAGTTCGCTAGCAGATGAACCTTGGCTGGCGGGTGAACTCTTTGTCGAAGATCCTCCAGAGCGAGAAAAAACGCCTGACGACGAAGCAAAATTCGGATCCATTCCAGGCGAACTCTCCAAGCCCAAGAGCTTTGCTGCGCTGGGAACGGCATTAAAGGATCACCTTTATCGCAACCACGTATTGAAACTATTTAAATACACTCCTTTAAAAATGATCAGCCAACCGGGTGAGGATGAGGGCGATTTTCGCGTCAGAGTGGCCTCGAAAGTGTCTGAACAGCGTGACGAACAGATTGAGACGCTTCGATCAAAATATGCGACCAAACGCAGAACACTTGAAGATAAAATGATGAGGGCCCAGCAGAAGGTGGACCGTGAGAAATCACAAGCGAATTCGAAAATGTTGGATGCAGCCATATCAATCGGCTCGACAATTTTTGGATCGTTGATGGGCCGGAAAAAGATTACAGCTACCACCATTGGCAAGGCAGCCACTGCGGCCAAAACGGCTTCGAAAGTGGCGGGCCAGAAGCAGGATGTGGCTCAGGCTGAGGAGAGTCTGGAGGCTATCACTTCGCAGCTGCTTGACCTGGATGCACAGATTGATCTGGAGATTGAGACCTTGAAATCTTCGGCGAATCCACAGTCGTTGCAACTGGAGACTGTGGAACTATCGCCAAAGAAGACCGAAATCCAAGTGGATCGGGTCGCACTTTACTGGCTTTGCTGAGTCAGGCTGGATTCATGGTTGCACTCAATCCATTCAACTCGTAATATCGC
>CAMBZY010000425.1 GCA_945872325.1 Candidatus Kuenenia stuttgartensis
AAATGTGAGCTCCTGAGAGCTGTCCACCATATGACCTGATTGATCAAACACAGCCCAGATCGTGGGCTGATCCTCATGCCAGAATGAAATCTGGTGCTGTTGAGGTTCCCACTCAATCCCATTTTGATGCACCTCGCAGGCTGCAACGAGCGTTTCCAGAGTGGCTGCGGCCCTGTCTTCAAGCTCATGGTTGAGGTCAAAACGAGCGAAAAAGAAAATGGCTATCGAAAACGCTGTCAAGACAATCGCAAGTGCGACCAGGAAAAAAGCCATTAAGCGATTTGTGAGCGTCAGTGGCATTTTTGAAGAAGTTGGGCTTGATTTGAGGGATGAAATAGGACAGATCTCTAAAATCATGGATGAATTTAGAGATTTATTCCTGATCGATATCGTAAATCGTATGGATCAGTCAGCAACAAGACGCTCCACTCGCCAAGTGTTTTCTGAGGGCGATAGCATGACCGTGATTTTCAAGGGCTTCGGCTTGTCAGCACTGAACTGGAATTCTACCAGTTTCATCGTGCTCGATTGATTCGGCTTGGCGGATTCGAATTTGGTCTCCGATTTCAAAGCAGGGCGACGCTTCACGTAATCACGAAACGCCTCTTTGCCCATCAATGATTTAAACTCGGGTGTTGTCTCTTGCCAGGCGTTGTCAACTTTGCCAGATCTGATATCGTTCAGAAACGCCTCGGCGATCGACTGCCCCTGATCGGCCGGCAGACTTGGAGTACTGTTACAGCCCCCCAGAGCGACGGCGATCAGAAGTATGACATAAATTCCATTTTGACGCATGGTTTTCCTGATTATCGGTGATTCCATGATGATCAGATAAGCCCCCTGTGATTAAAAGGAATCACTGCTGATCACTTCACCATTGGCCCGGGTTCCAATCGCTCTCCAGACTTGTTGGGAGATTGAGTTTTTGATGAACCGCACAGATCCATCCATCATCTGGGCATTCACTCCGCCTGGGTGATAACTCCTTGCTGTCACGGCACCGTAAGTCGGCAGGGTGATCGATTCGCCGTCCCGCATCGAGGTGAAGTCGATATCCTGAGGGGCAATCGCACCAGTTGGCATGTACATGAACTTGGTGTTTGGCGTAAAGGTGGTGGTGATACCGGTTTCGTGGACATCGCCTTCGACCCATTCCGTATGGCCGTTGCTGTCAAATGTCCCGCTTCCGATCATGCTGGTCAATTGCTGAGGCACGTTTGGAGGCAAGACTCCAACTGTGGCAGGCTGCGCCGTATCCCAGACATTCGGCTGGTATGCTTTATTCTCGCTGGCTGCCAAAGTATTCGAAAGACCATCGGTGATGTTCGCTGGAGTGAATGCCCTGTTCGGCATGAATGCACCATCGCCCACCTCGCCCGATTGGGGGTCATAGATAAACCAGGTGCCTTGATTGAGGCTGTAATTCAGGGGGTAATAGGTCAGAGTGGCTGTCGGGCGAGCTCTGTCGTTGATCTCGCTGGGGCACATGAACATCGAGATGCGAAGTGCTGCAACGGTCGGCCCTGATGTGAACTGGTGTTGAACACTCCAGTTGATCAGATTAAACAGGTTGGCTTGTTCCATGAATGGAAGGAGCCGTGCATGGGCAGACCATGGCTGCGAGGTGTAGCCTTTAGGCATGACAGAAAATGGCGGAAAAGTGGTGTTTGTCGAGAGGTAATTGTGGGTGGCCAAGCCCATCTGCTTAAGATTGTTGATGCACTGGGTGCGCCGGGCTGCTTCACGAGCCGATTGCACTGCGGGCAAAAGCAGCGAGATGAGAACAGCGATGATCGCTATCACGACGAGCAACTCGATCAGTGTGAAGCCATGATTTTGCTTAATTCTGCAATTTGAAACCGTCATACTTGGCTTGCTTTCATTCATCACTGACAGTTCAGGCGGATAACGTCTATGTGAATGGGTTGAGACTTGGATGATAAATCAGGATGGGTCAGGCTGATTCAAAATTCCGATCGAGAACGTAACCTTGGCCACGCACTGTGTAAATCAATCGCTTGCCTTGACTTTCAAGTTTACGCCGCAACTCCTTGATGTGAACCTCAAGTGTGTTTGAGATTCCATCATAGGGTTCCTGCCAAACCTGCTCGTAGATATCGTTTCGTGATAAAACTTGTCCGTGCCGGCGAATGAAAAGCGTGAGCAGGACATACTCTTTTGAAGTGAGATCAATCCTGTGTCCGTTTCGATCCACACGCTGGTTTGCCATGTCAATCTGGAGGTCGTCGAACGCGAGGATGGTTGAGGGTTGAACGTCGAGCCTGCGTGTCAATGACCTGACTCTGGCAAGAAGTTCTTCAAACGCAAAGGGTTTGCAGAGATAATCATCTGCACCGGCGTTCAGGCCGATCACCTTGTCGCTTACAGCATCACGAGCTGTCAAAAACATGACAGGGGTGTTTGGCTTGAAATTGCGGAATCGTTCGAGCAACGACAATCCGTCCTCGCCAGGTAGAGACCAGTCAAGAAGGATCAGATCCCAATCATTGGTCATCATCATTTCCCATGCCTCTGTCCCGTTTGTGGCATGGTTAACGTGAAAACCTTCCTCTTTGAGTCCTCTGATGATGAAATCAGCGATGGCCGCTTCGTCTTCTACCAATAGGATGCGAACGCTCATCTTGCAGATGCCTCAAGAAGCCAGCCTGATCATATAAGACTCATGCTATTTAGAGACTTAATATATCATGAACGATCGAATGAAAAATAGAGATAAATTATAATTCATGGATACTTTGGGTGATTTCAGGCGGTTGATCCAACCTCGATTTAAGCGACCCAGGTTAAACCTTTTCGACTCGAGCCAGAAGATGTACCAGGAGTCCTTCGAATCGAGATTGTCCCGAATGCCTATAGGTGGCGACGCAATCTATATTGCTGATAGGATTTAAGCTGGTTCGGCAGGCCCAGTTGCTCACCCGGATTGAGTTGGTTTTTATCACACTTTCAGGTCGTTTTGCCTTGATGATCCCGATACGAAGGTCTAAACTCTCTTTTATAGAGAACGGACTTTGTGATTGTAGAAGGGGTTCATGCTCATGGCGACTGCTGATTTCGGGCATTTGAAAGCGATTGAAGAGAAAGTCTACACGGGGGAACGCTTGACTTTGCAAGACGGGCTTGCCCTTGAGGATTGCCGTGACCTGCTTTTTCTGGGCGAACTGGCAAACCATGTCCGTGAACGCCTCAACGGAAATTTTGCTTACTTTAACGTTAATACGCACATAAACCCAACGAATGTATGTGTTTACAAGTGCGATTTCTGTGCATTCAGGGCCGATTTGGACGACCCTCGTGGCTATGTGATGGACGAATCGCAGATCCGCGAACGGGCCCGGGAAGCTCATAACAAGGGCGCCACGGAGCTTCACATCGTGGGCGGTTTGCACCACAAACTACCTTTCAGCTACTATACAGATGTGGTCAAATGGGTCACATCCGAGTCACCTGAAATCCACGTAAAAGCTTACACAGCCGTTGAGATCGAGTTCTTTGCCAAAATCGCCCGCAAGCCGATGAAACAGATCCTCGAAGAACTTGTCGATTCAGGCTTGGGAAGTTTGCCAGGCGGTGGAGCCGAGATTTTTCACCCGGAAGTGCGTGAAAAAATTTGTGATGCCAAAGCGTCAACGGAAACTTGGCTGGAAGTGCACAGGCTGGCACACAATCTTGGTCTAAAGTCTAATTGTACAATGCTTTACGGGCATATTGACAAGCC
>CAMBZY010000426.1 GCA_945872325.1 Candidatus Kuenenia stuttgartensis
TGACTGCCATACGGTCGGCAAGATCCTCAACAGAGATGGGGCCAACCCGGCGCACCAAATCCATCAGAGGACGATCCGAACTTTGAGACACGCCTTCAGACGACATGGTTTAGACCTGCAGAGTGATGATGCAACAAGCTGTTCACACCCTTAGAATATGCGGTTCTCGTCTGTACGTCCAGCATTATTCTCAATTTACGCAAATTTTAATTCTTAAATTCGCCCTGACGGCCACAGATAAGTCTCCTGACTCACTGTTTGAACCGACTGTAACACCTTATGCCAGAATCTCTTGCACCACGTTTCCGTGGACGTCCGTCAGGCGCCGGTCGAGACCCCCGTGGCGGATGGTCAGTCGTTCGTGGTTGATCCCCATCAGGTGAAGAATCGTTGCATGTAGGTCGTAGCAGTAGGTGCGGCCAGCCTCGGTCTGATATCCCCAATCGTCGCTTTGGCCATGGGACACGCCGGGCTTGATGCCGGCTCCGGCAAGCCATGTTACGAAAGTGCCGCCGTTGTGGTCGCGGCCGGTACTGCCCTGAGAGAAAGGAGTTCGGCCAAATTCAGTGGTCCAGACCACCAGTGTATCATCGAGAAGGCCGCGGGATTTCAGGTCGCTCAGCAGGGTTGCGATCGGTTGATCGACACTGGCCGTCATTGGAGGAAGCTCGTTGGGAATACTGCCGTGATTGTCCCAGTTTCCAGTCGCACCCTGAGGGCCGCTCCAGACCTGAACAAACCGTGTCCCGCGCTCGATCAGTCGACGAGCCAGCAGGCATCGGCGGCCAAAGTCTTCGGTCACAGGGTTGCTCAGCCCATAGGCTTTGCGAATCCATTCCGATTCCCGGTTCAGGTCAAATGCTTCAGGCGCAGAGACTTGCATCTTAGCTGCAAGCTCATAGCCTGCAATCCGTGCGTTAAGCCTGGAATCATCAGCGTTTTGCTCTGCATTGGATCGATTGATTTGATCCAGAAGGGCCAAGCCGTCGTGGTCTGCCGAGCGTGTGGCGTATTTGAATTTTGAGTTTGCGAAAAGGTCAGGGACAGGGTCCGACGCCGAGGCTTTGATGATGGTTCCCTGATGGACGGCTGGCAAATAACCGGAGCTGAAGCAGCCGTTCTGGTTGTAGGGCAGGCCTTTGCCGTCGGGCAGAACGACGAATGTGGGCAGGTTGTCCGTGAGTCGTCCAAGGCCGTAGGAAAGCCAGGCTCCAAGGCAAGGGAAACCGGGCAGAAGCATTCCGCTGTTCATCATGTAAGTGCCGGGCCCGTGGACGTTTGTCTTGCTGCTCATGGCCATGAGAAAGGCGAGATCGTCCACATGCCTGGCCTGTTCCGGGAACAGTTCGCTGACCCAGCGTCCGCTCTCTCCATGCTGCTTGAATTTGAACGGGCTTTTCATCATCGTGCCGGGCATGGCCGTGAAGCCCTCAGGCTTCTCCTTAGGGCCAAGTTTCTGACCATGCAGCTTTTCCAGCATCGGCTTGTAGTCGTAGGTGTCCATCTGGCTGACACCGCCCGTCATGAAGAGCTGGATCACCCGCTTAACCTTCGCCTTGTGATGCAGCCCTCCATTAAAGTCAGGGTTTGCTGGAGTAACACCATCTGCAAGCATTTCGCTGGCCAGAAGGTCCACCAGAGCCAGTCCGCCAAGGCCACCGCCCACGTGACAGAGAAAATCGCGACGGGATTTCATCTGGATTTTTGGGGTTGGAGAGTCTGTTGCGCTGGTTTGCAGTTCTGATAATATGCTGAACGCTTGATCTACGGTCGATTGAGACTGTGCTGAAAGGCTGGCTTGATGTCCATCGGACGGAACGTTCCGCATGGTGTACTCCTGTTCATTGGATAAACATAAATTCATTGCTGTTAAACAGGATACGACACAATGCCGCCAGCCCGTGCTTATCGGCATAGGCTGTGAACGATTGCATTTCGGCTGGTTCAGGCGTTCTGAGAAATGCCAGTTGCACCGCCGCCTGAATGCGATTGGAGGTCTCTGAGCCGAGCTTTTCCACTCTCGAGGCAAAGAATGAGCTTTGGCTGAGCATAAAGTCGTTGTTGAAGAGGGTCAGGGACTGGAGTGGCGATGCGGAGAATGATCGCGTGGGCTGAAGCAGGGCGGCATCAGGGAAGTCAAGCGCCTCCAGGAAGGGGTCGGGAATTCCTCGCCAGACCACTCTGTAGATACTCCGCCGGCCAGCTTCCGGGCGGTTCCAGTCGAAACCGGAATAATCCACTTTCGGAGTCAGTTGCTGGCCAGGGCTGGTTTTGAAGTACTCCACACCAGGGCCACCGGCTTTCAGGTCAAGTCTTCCTGAGACTGCCAGAACGGCATCGCGATAGGATTCGGCGTCGAGCCTCAGCCTATTCATCCTCCAAACGAGCCGGTTTTCAGGATCTTTCGCAATACCTTCAGCCCGACTTGCACTCGATTGCCGATAGGCATGACTCAATAAAATCTGCCGGTGCATATGCTTCAGGGAGCCTTGATTATCTCTCAATTCGCAGGCCAGCCAGTCAATCAGTTCCGGGTGCGAAGGCTGGCCGCCCATCCGTCCAAAATCGCTTGGGGTATCGCACAAGCCTTTGCCGAAATGGTAGTGCCAGAGACGGTTTGCAATGCTTCGCCAGGTCAGTGGGTTTTTGGGATCAGCCAGCCAGTTGGCCAATGCGGCTCGACGATCAGATTCCATGCCTGGATTTTTGATTTGGAATCGCCCGTTGAGGATCGAAACGGCCAGCAAAGAGCCTGGTTCAGCGATTTTACCCGGTTTTTCAATGTCGCCCCTGGCAAGTACGTGAACTGGCTTGTTCGCTCCGGAAATCACTCCATAGACGGTGGCTTGAGCCGGTATTTTTGCAAGCTCTGCCATCGCATGGTTTCGCATTACAAAGCCTGCTATGGCCAGCCTTTGTTCCAATGTTCGCTGATTTTCGGCCAACTTCAGGCCCTTGGTGACAACCGGCGAAATCGCTTCTGTATTTGCGGATTCAGAATCTGTCACACTCAATCGGAACCGGCCAACCAAATGACCGTCACCGTGCAACTGCTTTAATACAATCAAAAGCTTTGAGCCAGGCTCAGTCTTGATCGGCTCAGACAACTGAAATACCGCTACATGGGATTCATTGATCTTCGGGAAAATCCCCCATGCAGTACGGTCATTTCCATCCACGGCATGGTTGATGGTCCATCCGTCCTGATTGAAATCGGCCGACGCCTTTTTAAATTTCAGCTTCTGCGCTGAATCTGATCCCGGCTTGAAATAATACGCCTCAAATTCGGATAGATGTAAATTTCCGTTATCCTGCCTTCCGGGCCCGTTTTTTGGAAGTTTTTCATCGCGGAGAACTTCGAGTCGCAAAGCGGTGACTGTTTTTAAGCCGGGATCCGCTGAGGCCGTATAAGTATCACGGTCAGGGCGTTTACCCGATGCCAGAATGGATCCGTCCGGCTCGCTGGTCAAGGTGGCACCATCGGCAGAGTAAAACGTATCAAGCCTGGCCAATTGCCAGTCGGCGACGGTTTTTCCGTTGGATTTTTCCCAGTCAGCAACAATTTTCCTGTTCTCTGGAAGCATCAAAACGCTTGAATCGAGCTTATCGGCGGATCCGATCAAATCCTGCCAGTGTTTACGACTTCTGGCGATTTCATTTGAAGCGTCATAATTCAGGTCGCCTTTGCTGATGCCTGCAAAGACGGCTTGAAGCGAGTAGTAATC
>CAMBZY010000427.1 GCA_945872325.1 Candidatus Kuenenia stuttgartensis
CCGGTTCGCGGAAGATAATTAACCGGGGCTAGCGCCAAGACCGGCTAGAAAGAAGCCGCAGGGCGATAGACCACGGCTCGCTTAAAACGCGGAAGTTATTTTCTGCCCGTTCCTTAACCTGCAAAAGAGATGGTCAGTCCTGCGCAACGGGATAACTATACTTGACCATCTTTATGAAGTTGTGTAAGATTTGATCTTGGACCGAACCGATAAGAAAAAAAGATCGAAATCGCGATAGTTTTCAAGGGCAAGATGCAACAGAACTTTCAAGGCACACGGCTGGGCTTCAGACGAAATTGGGCGATGTGCCTGATGGTCGCCTTGTTGTTGTTTTGCAACATGGGCTGCGGAACGGGTGCCATCGGTGATTCCAGTAGTCATGACCGCCTGACTTTAGGTGCGTTTTCAGTGACTCGTGAAGTCTTTCACGACGGTCTGATTCCGGCGTTTCAGAAAGTTTGGCTCGAGAAGACCGGCGGAGTGGTCAAATTCGAAGAGTCGTATCTGGCTTCAGGCGCCTTGTCGCGTGCGATTGGCGGTGGTTTTGATGCCGACGTCGCCGTTTTTTCACTCGATCCGGATGTGGAACCGCTTGTTAAGGCAGGACTTGTAGATAAAAGCTGGAACTCTGGCCCGACCAAAGGGCGGGTGACTCGAAGCCTTGTTGTGATTGGGCACCGACCCGACAACCCTAAAGATATCCACGACTGGGAGGATCTGGCCAAGCCAGAAGTCTCTGTTGTGTATGCAGATCCGAAAACTTCTGGTGGTGCTCGCTGGAATATCCTGGCGGTGGCCGCCGGCGGCTACTGGCCCAATTCGGTGGACCCTAAAACAGCGAAAATGGATCCGGTCGGGGCCGAGAAACTCCTCAATGGAGTTCAAAAACGAGTGACGGTGATGGATGGTTCCGGCCGTCAGAGTCTGGCCACTTTTTTGAGGGATTCTGGCGATGCCATCATCACTTATGAGAGTGACGTGGTCCAGTGCGAACGCCTCACGGGCAGGCCGATGCCTTACGTAATTCCATCGCGAACTTTATGGATTGAAATACCGGCTGTGGAAGTGGTTGGGACAACAAAACGAAACGGCCGAAGTGAATTGGCCAAGGCGTTTCTGGCGTTTCTCAACACAGAAGAAGCGGCTGCCATCTGGGCCCGTTATGGATTCCGGCCAGCCACAGGCAAAGGAGAGGCCGAGGGGCTTCCACCTGTTCCCAAGGGCGTGGTTACGGTGACTCAACTGGGTGGCTGGAAACAAGCCCGAGAGGCTGTTTTTGGGAACGATGGATTGTGGTCGCGTGGCTTCCTTAAAGATAAACCTAAAGCTGGGAATCAGCCCAAAGCCTCGGAGAAAAAGCCGTGAGCTCAACCGTGGCTGAACGCCGTACATCGTTCTCAGGCAAGTTGTTGCGCTGGAGCTGTTTGCTCTATCTTGGCATTGTGCTCGTCTTTCCTCTCACGGGAGTGGTCGTCAAAGCCATCTCGGCTGGGCCTTCGCGCATTTGGGCTGAGATCACAAACCCATTCGCCTGGCATGCGATCATGCTGAGTCTGGGAACGGCGGTGGTCATGGTTCTGATCTCTGTATTCACAGGCACAGCCACAGCTTGGGTACTGGCCCGCTATGAATTTCCTGGTAAGGGACTGGTCAACGCGTTGGTAGACTTGCCGTTTGCGGTCCCAACAATCGTGACTGGCCTGATGCTCGTCGCCCTGTTTGGTCCGACAAGTACGCTTGGAGTGGTCCTGAGCGGATTTGGGACTCCTGTGATTTACGAGCAGTCGGGGATTGTCCTGGCCCTGCTTTTCGTCTGCTTTCCGTTCGTGGTGCGAAGTGTTCAGCCGGTCCTCGAAAATCTTGATCCAGCCGAGGAAGAGGCAGCGGCCACCATGGGTGCGAGTCGCTGGATGATCTTTCGGCGAGTGACTTTACCGGCACTTTTCCCATCCATCGTCTCGGGAGCTGGCCTGTCGTTCAGCCGTGCTTTAGGCGAATTCGGCAGTGTGGTGATGGTCGCCGGCAATCGGCCGATGTCTACAAAGACTGCTCCTCTCTATGTTTATGGAGAAGTGGAAGGTTTTAACATGGAAGGGGCACTCGCTGTGAGTCTGGTGCTTTTGACATGTTCGTTGCTGAGCATGATCGCGGCTTCCAAATGGGCGGAGCGTCAGGGATGAAACCTTCACCAGCTCTTCAAAATACCATGACCTGGCCTCAGCGGTTTTTAATCGGAGCCGTACTCTCCTGGTTTGGTCTGCTCATCTTCGGGCCGGCTGTGGCATTGGCCCGGCGTGCATTTGCTCCTGGAATGGGAGCCTTTTTTGAGGCTTTAACAGACCCTGATGCGATTCAGGCACTACTTCTAACGGTTAAGATCACATTGGTCGTGACGATTACAAACACGATTTTTGGGATCGGCATGGCCGTTGTCCTGGTTCGCCAGCGGTTCTGGGGCAGACGAATCGTAGATGGCCTTCTGGACTTACCGTTCGCCGTTTCACCAGTCATCGCAGGCTTGATGCTGATCATTCTCTCTGGCCCTAAGTCTGAAATTGGATCAAGGCTGGAATCGATCGGTTTCCCGATCGTCTACCACCTGCCGGGCATGATCCTGGCCGGGATGTTCGTGACATTACCATTGGTGGTGCGAAGTGTTGCGCCGATTCTTGAAGAGATTGGCTCTGATCAGGAAGATGTGGCGTCCACGCTCGGCGCCGACTGGTGGACAACTTTCCGCCGGATCACGCTCCCTACCATCCGCTGGGGTGTTGCTTATGGAGCCGCTCTGGTAGTGGCACGAAGCCTCGGCGAATTTGGAGCTTTGCTGGTGGTCTCAGGCAACATCATCGGACGCACCCAGACAGCCACCCTGTATGTTCACGACCAGATCGAAAGCTTTGAGCCGCATGGGGCTTATGTCATGAGCATCGTTCTTGCGACGGTCTCGTTCTGTATTCTGGTCGGCTTGGAAACTGTCCAAAATCGTGTTCGTCGGCGTGAATATGCCGCTGAAACGAATGAAGATGATCAAGGTGCGGTTCGTCAAATGCGCCGTCATTGATGTGACAATCCGGGTCGCATACTCCATAGGAATTCTCTGATACAGGTGTCGTTCGTATGGACATTGTCGTCCGCAATCTCAGCAAACGGTTCGGTAACTTCCAGGCGATTGACGATGTTTCATTCGCGATCCCAGGTGGTCAGCTCGTGGCCTTGCTGGGCCCTTCAGGGTCAGGTAAAAGCACCATCCTGAGAGCGATCGCAGGCCTCGAGACGCCCGACTCCGGGACGATCGAGCTTGTTGGGGAAGAGGCCACCAACCTGCCCACCCAGAAGCGTGGCATTGGGTTTGTCTTCCAGCACTTCGCCTTATTCCGACATATGACGGTTCAGCAGAACGTTGCGTTTGGGCTTGAGATCCAAAAGCATCCGAAAGCCGAGGTTCAGGAGCGAGTGCAGGAACTTCTGAAACTTGTTCAGATGACGAACTTTGCGGATCGTTACCCATTACAGCTTTCCGGTGGTCAGCGCCAGAGAGTGGCCCTGGCCCGGGCCTTGGCACCTAAGCCCAAAGTGCTTTTGCTGGACGAACCGTTTGGTGCTCTCGACGCCAAAGTACGCGATGAACTTCGTGTATGGCTGCGCCGGTTGCACGATGAAAGTCATGTGACGAGCCTGTTTGTGACGCATGATCAGCAGGAAGCCTTTGAAGTCTG
>CAMBZY010000428.1 GCA_945872325.1 Candidatus Kuenenia stuttgartensis
GAATCGAATTCGCGGTCACTGATGATCGGCTGAGCATCTAAATAATAACGACGATTATGCTCGTCAATCTGAGACCTAAGGGCCATCACTTCTTGAGAAACATTGTTCATGGGAGTGACTCGCCCTGAATGATTCAATCAGTTGATAAATTGTAGCGAATCCGGAGCCACAGGAATTACTTCTTGTGAATCACCGGTCAAGAAGATTTCTTTCGGTTCTCAGTCCATGTGTCCAAGCTGATGGCCAGCAGGCCAGTGACGAGCATGACACTGAATTCGACTGTCAGAAGCTTTATGGCGTTTTGGTCAATCCAGTCGCCTAGTGCCAGCGAACGATCATCCACACGTTTGATGGCTGCGCCTGAAGTTTTATCCTCTTGTGATATCTGGCGCACAGCCGGGGTCACCAGCCATGCCATGCAGGTCATCACAAAAATCGTACTTGTCAGGAGCAGAACAACGTAAAAACCGTTAGGGAATTTTACGTTCCGAGGGTTGGGTGGCATGAGGTTCCCAAGCTTATCGTAGAAGATTGGGAACAGATGCATTGTAAGGTGCATCCGTCCCACAGATCAAAGTCTAGCAGCCAGTTGATCAGGCGCCGTCGAACACCCAGGTGCTACCAGCGATGTCGTACGAAACGACACCTTCAGGGAACCAGAGGGCGATCTCGCGAGCGGCGGATTCAGGTGAATCGCTACCGTGAACGAGGTTGTTCTGCTTGCTGATCGAGAAGTCTCCACGCACGGTTCCAGGCGCGGCGGCGGCTCCATTGGTTGCTCCCAGAAGGTTGCGAACCACAGAAATGGCTTCGTTGCCTTCCAGAACTCCTACGATGACTGGACCACCGGTGATGAAGTCGATCAGGCCGCCGAAAAATGGACGGGCAGCGTGCTCTGCATAGTGTTGCTCGGCAAGGGCTTTGCTGACCTGGATCAGCTTCATACCGACCAGTTTCAGGCCCTTGGCTTCAAATCGGGCGAGAACTGTGCCTGCAAGCCGGCGCTGAACGCAGTCAGGCTTGAGAATGATGAGTGTGTGTTGCATCGCGAAAGCGTCTCCAAGCAATGGGTTGTGGTCGATAATCAGTGGGCCGGTGGCATTCTGATCAGCTCGACTTTGTCGATCCATATCGGCATTCGATCATGGAAACGGCCACTCGCCAGTCCCACTGTTTCAAAGACAGGTTGCCCTGTTTTTTATTTGGAAGCCGAATCCTTCAATCCACCAAAATGTAAGGTTTTTCATGGATTTCATCAACAGGTGATTCCCTCTATTTCGACCGATTGTGTTGAGATTCATCCAACTTTAACGCTAGGATATGGCTAATCCTTGCGGAAAAATATCGAAATGACTGCCTCGAATCAGTCTACGATCCTTCCTAAAACATCCAGGAAAGTGAAAAAAAGATGAGTGATCACGCCGCCCCTGCCCCCTCCGGAAGACCTGCCCACACCGGCGGACACGGCCAACATCCTGGTGCCGCCTCAGAACCCGTCCCAGCCTCGCTCGTTCTGCCAGGCGGTTATCACTTCCTGCACCTCTTTTATAGGATTGACCGTAACATCCTGGGCCAATTGCCACTGGCGGATCGTACGAACGCCCTGAAACAACTGGCTCAGGCCCTATCGCCAGAAACCGGTGAAGACAAGCCGATCACAGGCTTCCACGCCTTCGCCGTGCCGGGCCACAAGGCCGACTTCGGGTTCGTCGGTGCCGGTACTGATCTTCAGGCCCTCCATGCCGTTCAGATGAATATCGAATCAAGCCCGATCGGCGCGGCCATGATCCCGACTTATTCTTTCTACTCCATCTCGGAAATCTCGGAATACGTCCCAAGTGCCGAGCAATATGGTCAGACTCTGGTACGCGAAGGTGTGGACCCTGCTTCCGATATTTTCCGGACCAAAGTTCGCACCTACGAACAGCGTCTAGGCCCAATGAACAAGCAGCGACTGACACCAGAATTTCCTGACTATCCCAGCCTCTGTTTCTATCCGATGTCCAAAACTCGCGTCCCTGGAGCCAACTGGTATGCCGAACCTTTCAGTCGGCGTGCCGAGATGATGTCGCAGCATGGCCGCAGCGGGATGAAATATGCAGGTAAAGTGGTGCAAGTCATTTCGTCGTCCACTGGCCTGGACGATTGGGAATGGGGCGTCACGCTTTGGGGCAAGAATCCAAGTTACTTAAAGGACATCGTCTACACGATGCGATTCGACGAAAGTTCAGCCGTCTACGGCATGTTCGGCGATTTCTACTTCGGCTATCGCCTGTCACCAGACGAACTGCTCAAAGAACTGAAGCTTGAGCACCAAGGCCAGAAGGCACAACCAAGTATGGCCTCGAAATCATTGATCTCACGAATCTTCGGTTGATTGGTTCCGTCATGGTTCTGTCGAATTTCATCCGGGAGTATGGAAATTGATCTCACGAAGAATGCTGGAGAGCCAATAGCAGATGCTCTTTTCCAAAAGCACGGATCAGTCGATGATCTGAAAGATGACAGTAAAACCGATCGGAAGTGAATTTGCCCAAACCGGTCACCCAGTAGGGTGGCCGGTTTGGGGGTTGTTTTTTAGATATTGGAAATTCGCGGATTCTGGCGTTTTATCAAATATAGGCTGCAAGTGTTAAGCAGATCTGTCAATACTTGCAGCCCATGAAATCAGAAGTTTCTGCGACTCAGTAACAAGGCCTGAACTCCAGATGGGCGTGATTGGCTCAGTCGGACTTGAACATCTTGCGGTTGGGCCGGGGCTTGATTGATCAGGATGGACAAGCCTTCTGCCTGATTTTTTGCAACGGGTGCGGATTGCAATACGTTGAGAATCACTGCCATGCGGCCCTTCGTCTGCCAGGTCTGGTTCAGGAACCGATGGAGGGCTGGTGAAGGTGCTCCTGATGGGTCGATCGCCAGTTTATAAAGCCCTGTGATGAAGCGGTCACGCGAGAAACCTGTTGCAATCAGCGATTGCGTGCGGTTGAAGAATTCCTGGTTCGCAAGGATTCCAGCCAGAACTCTAGTTTCAGACTGACCTGAATGAATCCGGCGAAGCGATTGCGTTGACTCTTGTTTGGTCGCGGGGCGGCCAAAGTAGTTCGAGAACCAGGCGTTGATCCGGAGCAGGCGGGCTTCGTCCGAGTTGGTCAGTTTATTCGCCAGTTGCAACCGGGTGATTGTATTACGATCCAGCATACTTGACCAGCGGCTCAATTCCTTAGGGGTCGCGAGACGGTTGAGGATCTGCTGATATGTGGATTTAATATATCGACCGTTTGAATCCAGCCCGGTTGGGATCTGCTGAATGGCAGGGTAAGTTGCAACGGGCATCGCATTAACGGTCGTTGCAGAACTCAGTGAAATGCTCTCTGTCGAACGATGCTGGATCGTCCTCTCCCACGATTGAACCAGGCCCGTGCTGGCCCAGGTGTTTTGACCGGAACCATTGATATTGATGGAATCGAGACCAGTCCCAACATCAAAAGACTGATGCAAGACGGTCGATTTTGATAAGGTCGTTTCAATCGTGTCCGCACCACCGTTCGTGAATATCTGCAATTGATTCAGCAGCATGTGATCGCCAATTTTAACCTGGTCGCTCCCATCGCCAAGTTCCAGAATCACCGAATCTATGGCGTTCAGGATGAGTTTCTGGTTCGGAGTCTGAATGACTCCATCTGCAATATTCACGGCCAGA
>CAMBZY010000429.1 GCA_945872325.1 Candidatus Kuenenia stuttgartensis
CCCGTCAGCAATTCATAAAGGATCGACCCAAGGGCATGGATGTCCACCGAAGTGGTCAGCCCATGTTCACCATTGACTTGCTCAGGCGCCATATAAGCCGCCGTGCCGGCCAGAGAACTCCCCTGACTGATACTGAAGCTGGCTTGAAGGGCAATGGCAAGGCCGAAATCGGCCACATGGGGAACCCCGTCCTGATCGAGTAAAATATTGGCCGGCTTGAGATCCCGGTGCAAAAGGCCCCTCTGATGAGCATGATGCACACCAAGGGCCACGTCTCTTACCAGCTTTGCAGCTTCCATCGGAGAGAGGTGCCGATCAGGCCCCATTTCCTTGAGCAGGTTCGCCAGACTCCCGCCCTCCATCAACTTCATGACCAGAAAGGGCTGACCATCAAGCTCTCCAAACGAGTGGACTGGGACAATCGACGGATGATCCAGCCCGGCGGCGGCCTCAGCCTCGAATCGGAACCTGGCGAGATCCTTTTCTGATGCCATCTGGTTGGCCAACACGCGCTTGACCGCCACGGTTCGCTTCAAAACACGGTCATAAGCCTTATAAACAACGCCCATTCCGCCTCGACCGATCTCCTCTTGAATCTCAAATCCACCCGCTATGGAATGGCTCGTCAATCGACTGGTTTCGTCATTCTTTGTCAGGCAGACAGTTGCAGCCTGCTGAACGCTGCGATGGTCGACCAGAAATCTGGCAAGCTCACCAGCCAGCTCAGGATGAAGGCCCAGCCAGTCCGCAAGCTCTGTTGACTGACCTTCTTCCTCAGCTTTCAGGACAATCCCAATGGCATCGTCAAGTCTCGAACCGACTATGGGAACCGTGTTATCGTGATCGTTTTGCGAAAGGTTCATGCCAGAGTTCACGATAATCATCCATTTCCGTTTAATCTATAGGTCTGTCAATTCGTTGCGTAAGGCTGTCACACCTCGATGGAGCAGGGCCGCGACTGCCCCTTCAGTCCGCTCGATTGCCTTGGCAATCTCGGAAACTTTTGCGCCTTGCAAGTAACGCATTTCCACCACAATCCGCTGAGCATCCGGCAAAGTGGCTAACCCCTGGGCCAGCTTGTCAAACCGCTCACTCCGGATATATCGCTCGCTTGGTGACGTATCAGGCGCTGCCAGCCAATCGCCCATACTCCGCGAGGAATCGGCGAAAACGTCTGGCGATACATCCGCTCGCCCCCGACCAAACTTTCTCACAGCATCGATCAGGTTATTCGCCAGAATCCGCCGCAGGACTGCCAGAACTTCGTGATCCGCTTTGGCATCACCCACAACTCCAGCCTTCACGCCTTCCATCAAAGTCTGCTGCACCAGATCGGCTGGATCCAGCTTGGCTCGCAACCACCCCGGTGTCTGGGTTGTGGCCCACTGCATCAGCAAATGGGTGTGGCGTTCGAGTCGTGTTTCCAGCTCTGGTGTCTCATTCATCAATCCGCCCCGGTTAATAACTCAAGCGTTCCAGCGGTTCTGATCTTACGGTGATTTGAACTTTTATTTGCTCATCACCATGGGATCTTACTCCGGATTTCCACGATCGTGACTCGCAAATCCAAATACATTTCAAAATAATTGAGACAATAGGTCTCCCTCAAACTCCATTGCCCTGTCCCAAAACCGCTTGAACTGTTAAAATTCGATCATCGAAAATCATCTGGACGGCGATCAAGTCAGGTCGCATCACAGAACCTCCACGCTAAGGATCGGGTAGAAGATGATGGGTATTGATCCAAACGCCGAACCATTTGTCGTCATCGTCAGCGGGCTCCCACGTTCTGGCACATCCATGATGATGAAAATGCTCGAATCCGGCGGAGTCCCCGTCCTGGCCGACGATCAGCGCAAGGCCGACATCGACAATGTCAACGGCTACTACGAATTCCAGGCTGCCCTCAAGATCAAACAGGACGATTCCTGGCTGGCTGATGCCGATCACAAGGCCGTCAAAATGGTCTATCAACTGCTCTATGAACTTCCCTCCACGCATAAATACAAAGTCCTGATGATGCGCCGGGCCATGGACGAAGTCCTCGCCAGCCAGAAGAAAATGCTGGCCCGACTCGGTAAGCCCACCGACACCATTCCCGACTCCAAAATGGCCGAGATCTTCAACGCCGGCCTCAACAAATTTTATGCCTGGATTGCCCAGCAGCCCAATTTCCAAATCATCGATGTTGACTATAACAAGATGGTAGCCGACCCTCTGCCTCAGATTGATTCCATCAATCAGCTCCTGGGTGGTCATCTGAATCTGGAAGCCATGGCCGAAGTGGTTCAGCCTGACCTTTACCGCAATCGCAAATCGTAAGACGCGTCAGCGACACGCCTTGTTGACACCTTGCCAGACAATTCAAGCCCTGTGGATACGGACCCGACCATGAGTGACCAACCGACCGCCCCAACTTCCGGACGTCCTCCCGCACCCCCCACCGGCAACCCGTTCGGAGGCGGTCGCCCAGGTGGCCCACCCGCTGCTCCAGCCGAGCCTCTGGATTACGTCGAAGTGCGCACAAAAGCCCGCCGTCACTACGACTGCGTCTTTCTCATGGCCTATGGAGCGCCTGAGAAAATGGAAGATGTCAGGCCGTTTCTGGACAACGTCCTCCGTGGCCTGCCTGTTCCCAAAGAACGCTACGAAGTGGTCGTGCACCACTACGAACTTCTCGGTGGCAAAAGCCCCTTGAATGAACTGACCGATCGACAGGCTGAAGGACTCCGTGCCGAACTCAAACGCCAGAAGATCGACATGCCCGTCTTCGTCGGTATGCGATTTTATAAGCCCTACATGTTCACCGCCCTCAAGGCCATGAAAGAGCAGGGCTATCGTCGAGCCATCGGCATCATCATGTCGCCCTACCAAAGCATGCCAAGCTGGGAAAAGTATCAGGAAACCATTCAGGAAGTGCTCGACCTGGGATACTCTGACGAAGTTCCCGAAGTCGACTTCATCAAGCCCTGGTTCGATCACCCCCTGTTCGCCAAAAGTCAGGCTGCCCAGGTGCGTGCCGCTCTCGATAAAATTCCCGCCGAACGCCGTGCCAAAACCCGGATCATCTTCACCGCCCACTCCATTCCCACAGCCGTGGCCGCCCGCTGCCCCTATGCAGGTCAAATTGAACACGCCTGTAAGGCCGTGGTCGAAGAGATCGGTGGAGCTGATTGGACACTCGCCTGGCAAAGCCGCAGTGGTGACCCGAAAACTCCGTGGCTCGAACCTGACGTAAACGACTATCTGCAAACGGTTCAAGAGCAGGGGATCGAGGACGTTATCCTCTGCCCGATCGGATTTATTTCCGATCACGTCGAAGTCATGTACGACCTCGATCTCGAAGCCAAAGCCACCTGTGCCAGAATTGGCCTGAACATGGTCAGGGCCGAAACCGTCAACGATCACCCGATCTTTATCGAAGCCATGGCCGAGATGGTCAAAACGCGGATCTCCAAAGATCAAAAAGCCCAGAAGAAGTAAAACGACCTAAGTGCCTGATCTCATCCAGACAACCACATCACCGGCAACCTCCAGCGCAAATCCTTCCACGATTGGCGATCCGGCTTCGTCGTCTGAGAAAACCTTCAAACACGTGGTGGTGATCGGCGCTGGCCTGAGCGGTCTCACTGCGGCCTATGAGCTACAGGAGGCCGCCAAAAAGGCTGGTACAAGCCTTCGATTGACCGTTCT
>CAMBZY010000430.1 GCA_945872325.1 Candidatus Kuenenia stuttgartensis
CCATTTGTGGGCAGTGGGACCACTTTGACGGTGGCTCGCAAATTAAATCGGAAAACGCTTGGTTTTGAACTCTCCGAAGAATATGCAGCCCGGGCCCGCGATCGACTGGCCTCTACAAAGCCTGGAGATTCATTGGAGGGTGGTCAGGATACTCCGTGGGCTCAGCCCAAGCCTGGAAAATCGACTTCAGCAAATCCACAAGCCCCGAAGCGAAAATCAAAACCGAAGACGGATCCAACAGAATCGATGTTTTGATTCTCGCAGAGGATTCGTCTCGATTGTATTTCCCCAAAAGGACTCTGAAAATGGCTGTGATCATGAATCGGAAAATGCAATGGGACCAGCTTCAATCGACGCAGCAGCAGGTGGATATATTAATCATCGGAGGCGGAGCGACCGGCTTGGGAGCGGCCGTGGATGCTGCGACTCGCGGCCACAGCGTCGTTTTGCTGGAGCGCGACGACTTTGCATCAGGCACATCAAGCCGATCGACCAAACTGGTGCATGGAGGGGTTCGTTATTTAAGGCAGGGGCAGGTTTCATTGGTGCGTGAGAGTTTGAGAGAGCGCGGCCGATTGCTCAAAAATGCGCCTGGGCTGGTACATAAACTGAGTTTTGTGATCCCTTGCCGCAAGTACTGGGAGAAGCCATTTTATGGGATGGGAATGGCCTCTTATGACCTCCTGGCTGGCCAGTTTGGCTGGGAGCATTCGCAATTATTAAGCCGGGATGAAACGTTAATGCATTTGCCCGGAATGAGTGGTGATCGACTTCTGGGCGGGGTGGAATATCTCGATGGTCAGTTTAATGATACACGACTGGCTTTGGCGCTGGCCCGAACGGCGATAAATGCTGGTGCGATTGTATTAAATCATGCCGAGGTAGTGGAACTGAAAAAGCAGGATGGACGTGTCAGCGGCGCGATTGTGCGAGATCTTTCCGTATCAGCGACTGGCGAGACCATAGAAAAGACTCTGGAAATATCGGCAAAAACGGTGATTTCAGCGGCAGGAGTTTTCAGCGATACCGTGGCGAGGATGTCCATTGCAACTGCCCAGAGCATGGTCACGGCTGCCCAGGGGGCTCATATTGTGCTTGACCGGTCATTTTTTCCGGGCAAGTGCGCATTGATGGTACCGAAGACGGACGATGGGCGGGTTTTATTCATGATCCCATGGGAAGACCATGTTTTGGTAGGCACGACCGATACACCGGTGTCAAAGGTGGAGCGGGACCCGATACCTCTGAGGGAAGAAATACAATATCTGCTTGATTATTCTGGCAGGTATTTATTAAAGAAGCCGACCACCGCCGATATCAAGAGTCGATTTGCAGGTTTAAGGCCATTGGTGAAGCCTTCAGGGCAGGTGAAATCCACAGCATCGGTATCGCGAGACCACCAGATATTTGTGAATGAAACGGGATTGATTACCATCGTAGGTGGGAAATGGACCACGTATAGACAGATGTCAGAAGACGTGATTGACAGGGCTGAGATTGTAGGCAGTTTAAATCAGAAGGCGTGTCAGACCAAAGAGATGTTGCTGGATGAAGGTGCAGACAGCAAGGGGTATGATCACATGGAGGAGTTGCAATCGGCGAGAATTGTCCCTGAGTTGAAACTGACAGAAGCGATGGTGAGGCGGATGGTGAGGGAGGAGATGGCTGAGACGGTGGCTGATGTTTTGGCAAGGCGAGACCGGGCTTTGTTTGTGGATGCAGGGGCAGCAGTGAAGGCATCGTGGAGGGTGGCCCAGATTATGGCTGAAGAGCAGGGTTGGACGGCATCTGTGATGGAGCGTCAGAGAGCCGATTTTGAGAGGCTGGCGCTGGGATACCGGCCGGAAGGGATTTGAGCGATTAATAGACATGTCCTCTAGACATCAAACCCTTGGAAAGCCGGTGATTTTTGGGCACCATCGGGGATGGCTATTAATAGGCATGTCCTATGGACATCAAAACCCTTGAAACCCGAGATCTTCGGGCTTCATCGGAGGGCTCTGATTCTCAAACCTGCTTTAAGAGCCGTTGATAGGCATCGCCCCACATTGCGGCTCGTCCGGCTCTTGGCTCATATCGTTTGACGGCAAAGCTTTCCGCCAGAATCGCCCGGGCTTCTTTGAGTCCAGAGACCCGTCCGCTGGCAATCGCCTGGATCATGATATTGCCCGCCGCTGTGGCCTCAACTGGGCCTGCCACCACGGCCCTGCCGGTTGCATCGGCTGTCAGTTGGCAGAGTAGCTCGTTCTGGATGCCTCCGCCCACCAAGTGGACCGTCTTGATCGACGTATTTAAAATCGACTCCAGCCGTTCAATGGTCCAGCGATACTTCAAAACAAGGCTATCCAGAGACGTTCTGATGAACTCTCCAGGCTCGTTCGGAACCGGTTCGCCAGCTCTGGCTGCCAGTGCCGCAATTCGCGAAGGCATGTCGCCGGGCGCCATCAGAGAGAGGTCGTCGGGGTTGATCACCGTCCGAAGGGTTGTCGCGGCGGCGGCCAGCCGGGTGAGTTCAGCATAGTCGTAATTCACTCCAGCCCTTTGCCATGTACGACGGCACTCCTGAACGAGCCACAGGCCCATGATGTTTTTCAGTAGACGGGTGGTGCCGAACACGCCGCCTTCGTTGGTGAAGTTGGCGGCAAAGGTCTCAGGCGTGATGACGGGCTTCGGCGTTTCCACACCCATCAGGCTCCAGGTCCCACACGAGATATAGCACCAGTCAGGCGGAGCACCGGCGGCCAGGTTTCCAGTATAAGGCACGCCCACAACAGCACTTGCCGTATCGTGGCTGCCGGGGGCATAGACGGGGATCGACTTTGAGCCGAGTCCGAGTTCGTCTGAGACAGACTTCAGGATCGTACCAATCTGGTCGCCTGGCTGGACAAATTCTGGAAGGATCTGGCGAGGAAGGCCGAGGCTGGAGCAGATTTCGTCGGACCAGGTACCGGTTCGAGGGTCCATCAGCTGAGTGGTTGAGGCGTCGGTGCTTTCACAGGCGCGGCGGCCGGTCATGAGCCAGGTGATGACGTCGGGGATCATCAGGAAGGTCTCGGCCATGTCCAGAATCGGATTCTTGGCCAGCTTCATGGCGAGAAGTTGGAAAACGGAGTTGAAAGGGATGAACTGGAGGCCGGTGATGTCGTACATCCGCTCGCGCGGCATCATCTCAAAGGCTTTCTCCAGAATCCCATCGGTGCGTGAATCGCGATAATGCACCGGGTTGCCCAGAAGGGTATCGCCCCGGCCCACGAGGGCGAAATCGACGCCCCAGGTGTCGACACCGCAGCCGGCCAGCTCAGTCTTTTCAGAGGCTTTTCCGATCGCCGTCTTGAGCTCGGCCCACAATCGGGGCATGTCCCAATGGAGTGTGTTGAGCATACGGACGGGCCCGTTCGGGAACCGGTGGACTTCTTCCAGCAGGAGTTGATCGCCAGCCAGGCTACCGAGAATCCCACGGCCACTTTCGGCCCCTAAATCAAGCGCAAGAAAGGTATCAGACATCGTTCGGCTCAGTTTCGGTTGACTAGATTTTTGACGGATGACTGGATCAGCAGGCATGGCCAGCTTGGTGAGCGAAATCGGTTCGCTGGTGATTACCCTAAAGGCTAGTGCCTGAAGCGACTCTCGGCAAGACTGAAATTGCCTGGAACCGATAAATTGATTCGGCTCAGCCTCTATTTCAGACTCAAG
>CAMBZY010000431.1 GCA_945872325.1 Candidatus Kuenenia stuttgartensis
TAAATCACATTCAATTCCGGGCCACCGAATGTCAGGTTCGATGATTTTCCATTAGGCGTTGGAATAATGCAATTCACCCGCCCCGCTTGATCACAAACCTGAATCCCTTGCCGAGTGGTCACATAAAGCCGGCCGTCGCGGTCCACCCGAATGCCATCTCCACCAGCTGCATCGGCATTGTCAGGCATGTGCAGGTGATAATACTTCTGCTTATGCTTCAGGGATCCATCCGCCTGGATCTGATACGACCAAACCCAGTGGCTGCGAGCTTCGGCTACATAAAGCAAACTCTGGTCGGGCGATGCCGTGACTCCGTTGGGGAAGTTCAGGCCTGTGTCCACCACCTGCTTCTCGCCATTGGCCTTCACCAGCCAGACCTTGCCAGGCTCGTTGGTCGACGATGGGTTGGTCACATAAACGTTCCCGTTGTTCAGGACCACAAGATCGTTGCCCCGAATACCTTCTGCGATCACAGAGGCTTTGTTTTCGGCGTCATAGGCCAGAATCTGCTCGGTGCCGGTTGAGACCACATAACGACGGCCGTCAGGGCCATATCCCATCCCATTCGACTTGTTCGAGGCATCATTGATCACAACCGGCTTGCCGTCGGTGCCGATTTTATAGGTTTTATCCTTGGGAATGTCGTTGAAGTAAACGGTTCCGGATTTGTCGGCAGTCGGCCCTTCTGTGAACTGATAGCCTTCGCCAACCAGTTCCCAGTCTTCTCCAGGGATCAGAATTTCCTGGAGTTGACTTGAACCTTTGCCTGCCTTGACAGGTGCTGGCCACCCGCTCCAGAGCCATTTGATGGCTTCAGGAAAGACTTCGCCGGCGTGCTTGCCATTGTGGCCGCCGTCGCCCCAGGAGTGCTTGACCTCATAGCCGGCGAAAATCATGGAACGCTCCAGTTCCTGATTCGCCATCCACCAGTCTCCACCATAAATGTTCAAGTCGTTTGAGCCATCTTCCAGAAAGACCCGGATTGGCTTGGGTTCATACTTCCGGACAAGTGTTGGATAAACATTGCCACCCCTCAGGCCAACATACGTCCCAATGGCTGAAAAAACGCGGGAGAAAGCGTCGGGACGCTCCCAGGCAGCTGTGAAGGCGCAGATGGCGCCTGAGGAATTGCCGGCGATGGCGCGGTCGTTGCCGTTTTTGGAGAGCTTGATGGCCCGGCCATCAGTCGCGGTTTTTGTCTCGACATCGGGCAGGAGTTCATCGAGGATGAATCGGGCGTAACTGTCGCCCAGGCCGTCATATTCAAAGCTTCTGTTGAATCGGTCAAGAGCTTTGTCAGACTGGGCCTTGACCCGGCCGTGCATGACAAAAACGCCAATTGTGACCGGGATTTCGCCACTGGCGATCAGTTTGTCAAAAACAGCGGGGGCGTTGTACTGAACGCCGTCCTGGCAGACAAATACACAGGCAGGCTTGGCTGGGTCGTATTGCTTGGGGACGTAAACCCAGTAATCGCGATAAGTGCCTGGAAAGACCTTGGAATTTTCGAAGCTGTATTTGGTGACTTCGCCTTTAGGTACAGCCTTATCCTGGGCATGAGCCAGGGCGGGGATGGTCAGCACCAGTGCGGAAAGGGTTACGAGCAATCTCATCTGGGAGTCGTTCCTGATTTTTTGGGAGTGTGCGTGAGTTGATTCGATCGATGGCAGGCCAACGTGGCCGATTGTAACGTGACCGATGGTCGAGTGAAACAAATCGTCTCGATCTTTCCTGAAGGATTCCTGAACGCCATCCGTTAAAGCCCATGATTTTAGTCTCAAAGGGTCGGATCTGAATCACAAGAAAGTCGAATCCGTTACGAAAAAAGGCGGGGATCGAACTCGTTCCAGCAATCACAACACACTTACCTCCGCATGGCCTCTGTGTTGTAATGGGTAGATCCATCTCCCCTGACGCTCAAAATCTGGTTCTTGAAAATGAGACTCTCGACATGATCGACCCGGCACTGTTGGCAGAATTTCTAGGCACGTTTTTATTGGTCGTCCTCGGTCAGGGCGTGGTGGCCAACGTTTTGCTCGATAAAACCAAAGGGCATGGGGCCGGCCTGATTGCGATCACTGCCGGTTGGGCATTTGCTGTGACTGTCGGGGTTTATGCCTCAAAGGCAGCCAGTGGCGCCCATCTGAATCCAGCCGTGACTATTGCACAGGCCGTGGTTGGGAGCTTCAGCTGGGCCAAAGTGCCCGGCTATCTGGCGGCCCAACTGCTTGGAGCATTTTCAGGCTCCGTAATCGCCTGGGTTGCCTATCGGCCACACTTTGAGGTCACTTCTGATACGGCCACCAAGCTGGCTGTTTTTGGAACTGGTCCGGCGATTCGCAAGCCGGTTGATAATTTCTTGAGTGAGTTGATTGGCACATTTGTGTTGATGTTTGGACTTCTGGTGATCTTCTCGGAAGCCAATTTTCAAAAGGGATCCGCCGTTGAGACGGGCTTCTCGCCGATCCTTGTCGGCTTGTTGGTCTGGGCCATTGGTCTCTCGCTGGGTGGTCCGACAGGCTATGCGATCAATCCTGCGCGGGACCTGGGACCGAGAATCGCGCATTCCATTTTGCCCATACCTGGCAAGGGTTCAAGCGATTGGTCGTACGCCTGGGTGCCGATTCTAGGGCCGATTTCTGGAGCGATTCTGGCTGCCGTTTTGCATCAGATACTTGGCCTTAAATAAAAAATTTGGGATTTGGAAGTGTCACAAAGCCTGATTTGGTCGTAGAATAAATATGGTCGTAACTCGGTTTGATCCAAAACATCAGCAAATCGGGGTCATGCCTTTATTGGAGTGTCAGGCCATGCCACTTATGAATCAGAGAAACGCTCGATTCCTCACTCTACCCGGACTTGCAGTCATGGTGATTGCCCTGGCCTGGCCTGGTACGCCTGTATGGTCGCAAGTGGCGAAGCCCAAGTTAGATAAAACGGCCAAAGTGAAATCGGTCGAGCCGAAAGTCTCCAAAAGCAAGGCTCAGGCCAGTACTGGGAAAAACTCGGTTACGGCATTTACAGAGCCACTCAATGAACTGGACAAGAAGTTTGTCGACGCCTGGAAAGAAGCCGGTGTGACACCCGCCGGTCTGGCCACCGATGTCGCGTTTGTCCGACGTATTTATCTGGATACTATTGGCCGGGTACCGACGATGGAAGAGGCTAAGTCTGCTCTTGCCATGGGGTTAGATAATCGTAAGGGCCGTAGGAGACTTGTGGAATCGCTGTTGGAGCATCCGGACTATCCCAAAAACTTTGCGTTGAACTGGCGGAACGCCCTGATCGGCCGGAATCCGATGGGTGGGCGCGACGTGAATGGGCCAGCTTTCGAAACCTGGCTCCGTCAGCAGATCCTCCAGAATCAGCCCTGGGACAACATGGTGCGCGAGATGGTGGCTGGAGAGGGTTCCAGCAAAGATGCAGGTGCTGTCAATTTCATTCTGGCCCATGCCCGGTTTGGTGGGTCGAGGCTTGCCGACGAGAACGCGGCCACTGCATTGACGGCCAAAACCACGCGAGTTTTTCTCGGTATTCAAATTCAGTGCACTCAGTGCCACGACCACTTCTTGAACAATGTCTGGAAGCAGAACGACTTTTGGGGCATCAACAGCTTCTTTCTCGGCCTTGAGCGCGAAGAATTGCCACGCGATGATGCTCAGAAGGGGGATAACAACAGGCCGGAAGGGTTT
>CAMBZY010000432.1 GCA_945872325.1 Candidatus Kuenenia stuttgartensis
ATGTTTCCACTTTTTCCAGGCGTTGACAAAACCAAAATTGGCCGTCCTCAAGGCGTGAAATCACAAGGTTTTGAAACGATTGAAGTTCTGGGCAAAAAATACAATGCAGAATGGTATGAAACCAATGCAAGCACCGAGGCTGGCCCATCGGTCACGAAGACCTGGATCAGCATGGACATGCCCGGCCAGGTGATCCGATCTGAGACGGAAGTGAAAGCCGCCGGTAAAAAAGTCTTTCTGGAAGTGACAGAATTCGTGACTGGCGACCAGAAGTAAGCTGTCACGGCGTAAATTGTCGCTTTTGCCGGCTTAAAAACTCCCATGCAAGGGTGGTCATATCCACATCTCTGGATTGATTACCCGTGCGTGGGAAATAGATTTGTTTATTTAATGCAGGCCAGCGATGGCCACCTTCCTCGATCTGAATCATCACCGTTTCGGCCAGAGCGGGCGGAGCAGGCCAATCGTGTCGCAAGATATGGGTGCGATCGCCGGGTCTGTCATAAATTGTTGAAACCGGCTCGATGGCACTCCCATTAATGGAACGCCACTGGGCGAGAGTGGAATTGACATCCTGAAAATGGATGAACTTTGGGGTGCGAGGACTTGGGCCAGTCCACGGAGTGATCGGGTCCGCCGTTCCGTGCACCATCATCACCGGAGTTGGCAGAGTTCCGGCGGCCAGAGGTCTTGCGGGGGTCCCGGAGACACTCACGATTCCTGCCAGGACTCCCGGCAACTGCTGGGCCAGGGCATGGGTGAGCATTCCACCATTGGACATGCCGATGGCGTACACGCGGGACCGGTCGTAGGCGATTCGGCTGGAGAGGTCGTTGATCATGGAGGCTGTAAAAACGACATCGTCAGGGTCGTTGGAGTCGTCTCTCAATCCGGCATTGAAGCTGCGGAACATGCCCCAGCCCTCGCCTTGAGGCATGGCCAGAATGAACCCGAAGCGGTCGGCCGCAGCCTTTAGTCCGACGTAGCGTTCCCAACTTCGATTTGGCTGCAAAAACGGGTGAAAACCGAGCAGGAGAGGCAGCGATGTTCCAGGTTGATATTGTGGAGGCAGGTAATAAAAGTAGGAACGATTGCGATTTTCGACATGAATCTGAGTGTGATAAGTGGTACCTGTGCCGACACTTGTGCCAATGGCGCGAGATGTCCTGCCGAGCCATGCGGTGGCAGAGAAGCCGAGACAGAGGCGGGCCCAATGGCGGCGGTGAGTGGCTCTCACTTTTTTTCGATCCATGATATGAAAAGTGGTGAAGCCTTACGGTCAGAAGTCGATCGTTGCAGATGTCATCGTTTCGAGATGGATCAAATATTGATTGCGTTTGCGACAAAATTTTAACAGCGACAGGAGTATCTGGAATAATCGACAGATTTCGAGGGGTGGCCATCTGGGCGACGCGGCAAAGTCGTGTGGGATGAATCCCACCCTGCTTTTAGGGTAAAACATCAATGATCGAGACAAACCTGTTACTCGATTACGAATCGCAAGCCTAATACGACCACGTGAATGGGCTGTGCCTGTGAGATTCATCTGTCTCATTCAGAGCCACTCGAGGTATCTATGCTCGAGAATCGGGACGGTCTTTCGCAGCAAATTCACGAAAATTCAGTCCTCGACTGGTTGTCGATTCACCTCTCCTGCATGTATCATGCTCAATCATACAGGCTCAATGAATGATGGGATCACTCCATAAATGGGCCAGGGTTCTTGATCCAAACCCATCAAGGCATGAAGCCTGGACTGCTTTTTCCAGATGGAACGACACCAAACTGACGTGCCTGAAGCCGACCAGAAAACTTCAAACACTGCTCCTGATAAAGGCCCGTCCACCGGCTCGCCGATTCTGGGGAAAGTTCTGTCAGGCAGCTTTTGGCTCGCCCTGAAGACCCCTATCGCTGCCGTCTGCGCTTTCTGGACCATCCCTCTCCTGATCCGCACTTATGGCGACGCTCAATTCGGCGCCTATGGATTCGCCTGGGGGTTCGGGTTCTTTCAGATGCTCCTCGAATTCGGAATGAGTTCCGCCCTCCAGAGACAGGTGGTCACCGCCTGGGCTCGAGGCGACCGAAAGGCTGTGGAGCAAAGTCTGGCCAGTGGAATGGTGTTTTATGGCATCGTAACGCTGATCCAGTCTGCCCTGCTTTTGTGTGTCGCCTATTTTGCCGTACCGCTGACAGAATACGCAGCCTCTGACAAACAGCTCATTGTCCAGCTCCTCTGGCTTCAAGCCATCACTGCTCCTTGCTGGGGGTTATCCACTGTGATTTCCAGCATCCTTCAGGCGGCCCATCGCTATGAAGTGATTCCCAGGTTTGAAGTTCTGGCAGTGATTGGCCGATTCCTGGCTCTTGTGATCGGGATTTGGCTTGGCTGGCCACTGCTCACCGTGGTCATTGCTCAAACGGTGGTCCAGATCGTGCTGATCCTTGGGCCAGCCATCTGGATTGCGACCTCCGAATTCGGCATGATCCCAGGCTTTCGCGGAGCGAGTTGGTCGGAGTTCATCGGCATGATTCCGCTCAGCCTCTGGGTCTTCATGATCCAGCTCTCGGTTGTGCTCTCAGACAAGCTCGATACCACGGTTCTCGGATTCGCCCTGACTGATCCAGGTCCAGCCACTTCGATTTATCAAGTCGTTTCCAAGCCGTTCATGCAGCTGAGACAGACAGGCTGGACTCTCGCCTATTTTGTGATGCCGGCAGCGGCCAGTCTGGCGGCGGCGCGCGATAAAGGCGGACTGGATCGGGTCAAATATGACGGTGTCAGGCTTCACTTTGGACTACTCCTGCCGGTCGGCCTGCTGGCTGCGATTTACGCCCGACCGTTTCTGGAACTTTGGGTTGGTCCAGAAAAAGCTCAATACGCGCCCATGATGCGTCTGTTTCTTGTCGCCTGTCTGCCTCTGATTTTGTCCGTACCGGTGCAGGTCTCCACTGGCCTGGGCCATGTTCGGGTGGTGGCACTGGCGGCTTTGGGCGGGGCGATTATCAACTTGCCACTGAGTTATTACCTCACCCTCCAGCTTGGAGTGGTGGGAGTGATCTGGGGCACGGTTCTCACCACACTTTTCTCAAATCTATTGATACCAGGAATTTACACGTACAGGACGCTTTCGATAGATCCACGGGAATTCCTCCGCCGATCGTTGGCACCGGCTTTGTCAGGATCGTTATTTTTAGGATTGACCTGCCTGGGATTAGGAGCATTTCTGGACGCTTCAGCACCAGGCCAGAGCGCTCTGGTCAAGCTGGCCATACTGATTGGGCATCTGACATGCGCGATGGTGGCATATGTGGCCGGCTATTTACTCATTCCAAGCGGTCGCGAGGATGGGGGATGGATGATTTCGAAGTTCCGAAGATCTCAAAGCGACCCTAGAGTGTGATCTGGCTCAGAAAGCCCTAGCATTCGGTTTCTTGGTCTGAATCTAGCCGCAGGGCGCTAGCCCCCGGTTCGCGGAAAATAATTAACCGGCATGTTTGAACCTAGCCGCAGGGCGCTAGCCCCCGGTTCGCGCAAAATAATTAACCGGCATGTTTGAACCTAGCCGCCGGGCGCTAGCCCCCGGTTCGCGAAAGATAATTAACCGGGGCTAGCGCCAAGACCGGCTAGGTAAGAGGCCCTAGCATTCGGTTTCTTGGTCTGAATCTAGCCGCAGGGCGCTAGCCCCCCGGT